>USBC01000051.1 GCA_900552845.1 uncultured Oscillospiraceae bacterium
GAAAAGAGGCAAAAGGAGGAACCAACCTATGAAGAAACGCCTGCTCAGTGTCCTGCTGGCACTGTGTATGCTGCTCACCATGCTGCCCACCACCGTCTTTGCGGCGGATAGCAGCACGGTGGAAACCAAAGTCAGGGTATGCTATACCGATCTTCCATCTACGGGCGAGGTAAGCTACTGGCTTTATCAGGAGAAAGTAGACACCAACGGTGACGTCGATTCCACCATCACGCAGACCGGCGCTTCCGCTAACTATTACAATGTCAAGTGGGAGCCGGCTACCTCTACGATCACCCTGAACAATATCAATGCTTCTAAGGTCGCCGTCAATACAACGGGCGTCTCTTTTATCTATCTGACGCAGGGCGATCTGAACATCAAGCTGCTGGGCGCCAATAAGATCGGCGACCACGAAGGCGCTAATTTGATTTATGCCATTTACACAACAAATGCAGATGGCACCGTCACCGTTTCCGGCCCCGGCTCGCTGCTTACCCGCGGCGGAGACTATACCAGCAACACCAGCCACTCCGGCACACCGGTTCGTATTGCGGGCAACCTTATCATTCAGGATGGCGCCGACTTTACTACCGTGTGCAAATACCATATGCCTCAGCAGCATGGTATTTATGTAGGCGGCGATCTTACCATCAAGGATCGTGCGAAGCTCTCAGCGACCCGTACTGAAATTGAACACACCTATACGAGGGAGGAGTGCTATGCCCTCAATCTGGGCGGTGCGCTCACCCTTGAAAATGAAGGCGCCATCGAACTGAAAACCTTTAAGCCGTACAAAGGAAAAAACACCTGGTGGTATGTGGCATGGACCTGCAACAAGGATATCACGCCCGGGTTGGATGACTATATCACCGCACCCAATGGACTGCAGCTCCCCAGCAAGCAGGAAACCGGAATATATCCCAGGAATAATATAGACAATGTTGTCCAGATTTACTATAGCGTAAAGGCGAATGCCGAACCACACACCTATGATCAGGAGGTAGCAGAGGGGCGCTATCTGGCAACAGCGGCTACCCTTACCAGCCCCGCCACCTACTACCGCAGCTGCAAGTGCGGCGCTTACGAGGAGAATAGAGATAACACCTTCTCCTATGGCGATTTGGCTTGCCCTGTTATATTTAACAAAACAAACCCGGAGTGCGATCAGGGCTATGTGCTCAATTCCACGACGAGCCGTCTGCTTGCCACCACCGATGGCTCCAGGGGCAGCTTCTATTACGATTCCGCTGCGCACACCTTGTATCTTAATAATTTCAATGCCGCGTACTCCGAGGGTACTCTGTACTTCGGCAACAATGATCTTGGAGATATTCCGTACCCCATCACGGTCAATGTCACCGGCGATTGCTCCATCGCGACCCAATACAGAAGGTATGCCATCCATTCTCGGGCGGATCTTATCTTTGAGGGGACCGGTACGCTTACGCTGACCGCATCTGGCACAGATGCTGTGTATTTTTATACCGGTAATGCAGAAAAGTCAATGACAGTCAATCTTCCCATGACCATCGGCTACACCGGCGACTACAGCTCCGCTGCCATTTACGGTCTTGGGCTTCATCTTACCGTCAATGCCCCCCTCAAGCTCACCAATAACAGCACCCGCACCTATCAGGTTCTTACAATAAAAGGCGGCTCCATCACCATCGGCGATCCTGAGCTGTATATCAAAGCCGGCGCCGATGAAGCGTCTGCCAAGAAATACATGGCAAGCGACTTTGAGGGAACCACCGGAACGACCTTTGCCGAAACGGTCAGCAGCTTCGCAGATAATAGGGCGATCCACTACATCGATATTGGTGTGATCTGCCACCATGTTAATCCCCATAAGTTCGTTTCCGTCGATGAAACGACCCACAATGAGGTTTGCCCCGACTGCAACGAGGTTCTTGGCGCCGCAAACCATGAATTCGGTTATACTGCTGTGGCAGGTACCAACACCCACAAGCAGGGCTGCACTGTCTGCGGCTACGATAACGGCGGCGCAACCGAGGAACACAGCTCCACCACCCCCGCCACCTGCACCAAAAAAGCGGTCTGCGAAAAATGCGGCGCGGAGTTTGGTGAGCTTGCTAAACACACATTTGTTAATTTGGAAGATGCCAAATATCTGAGATCCGAAGCCACCAACTGCCAGTCCCACAATACCTACTGGAAATCCTGCTCTGTCTGCGGCGCTTCTGCCGACAAAGCTCTTTCCTATGTTGACTACCTCTATTTCGATGGCAAGACAGTCGGCCCGCACAGCTTCTCCACCACCTATTTGGCAAGCATTGCTGACGCCGATAAGCACTATCATGTCTGCACCCTCTGCGATGCCAAGGACGACGGCGAAGCCCATACATGGAATCTCCCTGCCGCCACCGAAGAGACCGCAAAATACTGCAAAGTCTGCCAGTATATCGGCGAGAAACAGCAGGCGCATGTCCATCATTACAACCTCGAAGTCGTAGCGGATAAGTACCTCATCTCCGCTGCGGATTGCACCAATGCAGCCACCTATCATAAATCCTGCCGCTGCGGCGGGTTTGAGGAAAACGGAGCGACCTTCACCGTCGGCGAGCCTCTGGGTCACAACTATGTAAAGCGGGAGCAGACCGCTGCCAACCTGCGCAGCAAGGCAGCCGACTGCCAAGAGTATAATACCTACTGGCTCCTCTGCGACCGCTGCAATGCCAGCGCCAAGGACGATGTCAATGCTCGGGATAAACACTATAACGGCGAGCAGGGCGCCCATGTCGCGGATACGGCAAACTACGCCGCCTCCGAAAGCGAGCACTGGAATGTCTGCCTCTATCACAGCGATGTGAAAATGAATGTCACCGCCCATACCTACGATCAAAAGGTCACGGAGGAGAAATATTTTGCTTCCGCCGCCACCTGTACCGAGGACGCGACCTATTATCACTCCTGCGTCTGCGGCGCTAAGGGTACCGAGACCTTTGCTGAGGAAAACACCGCGCTGAGTCACGATTTTACCAAGGAAGTAAAGAACAGCGATACCAAGAAATCCACCGCGCAGAACTGCACCGAGCATGACGTTTACTATTACAGCTGCTCCCATGCGGGCTGCACCGCTGTTTCCAACATCAAGACCTTTGAGGGCGAGATCGGTTCCCATGTTGCCGATGCCAACTATGCCATCGCAGGCGAAAAGCATATAAAGCGCTGCGTCCATCACCCCGAAGTTGTCCTGCTGGAGGAGACCCACACCTTTAATCAACAGAATGAGACCGAGCGGAAGGACGCTGCCACCTGCACCGCCGACGCAACCTATTACTACACCTGCGTCTGCGGCGCCAAGGGCACCGAGAGCTATACCAAGCACGGCTCTGCCCTCGGACATGACTATACCAAGATGATCGAGACCGACCCCTATCTTAAGGAGGCAGCCAACTGCACCGGTCATAACATCTACTGGTATGCCTGCTCCCGCTGCGATGCCAGCGCAAAGGACGCAGCCAACGAAGCCGACCGTGTTTCCTTCACCGGCAGCCAAACGACCAGCGTGGGCGCTCATGTTCCGGAGACCACCCTCTCCCACGACGGCAATACCCACTGGAACGCCTGCCAGCATCACCCCGATGTGAAGCTGAACGAAACAGCACACAGCTTCGACCAACACAATACCGATGCAGCCTATCTGGTAAGACCCGCTACCTGCACTGAAAAGGCAGTGTATAAGCTCTCCTGCGTCTGCGGCGAGGCTTCTACCGAGACCTTCGAGTATGGCGAAGCGCTGGGTCACAGCTACACCGAAAAGCGTGAGACCGCCGATTATGTCAGGGACGAGGCAGCCGACTGCCGGAACCATGCAACCTACTGGTTTGCCTGCTCCCGCTGCGGCGCCAGTGCAAAGGACGCCGCCAATGAAGCCGACCGTATCAGCTACACCGGCGAGACCGAAGCGAGCTTCGGTGCCCATGACTACACCGAACTTCCGGCGGAGGAGCTGAGACAGTATGCCGATGAGACCGGACACTACCACAAGGTCTGCTCCGACTGCGGAGGCAAGAGCGGTTTTGAGGAGCATAGCTGGAATGTTCCCGCTGCCACAGAACAGACCGATAAGCACTGCACCGTCTGCGGTTATGTTGCGGCAGAGCAGCAGGGCCACACCTTCGGCGAGGCTTGGGTAAGCGATGCGGACGGTCACTGGCATGTCTGCACCGGCTGTGGCGCCCCCTCCGAGAAAGCGCCTCATCAGTACCTCACCGATGAAGATAAGGAATGCAGCATCTGCGGTCGTTCCAAGGTCACAGTAGAGATCTGCATACCGGAAACGACCCCCGAGGTCAACAACCCCGGTACCGGCGCCGCTGTCACTACCGTAGCGGTACTGCTGGCTCGCATCTCCCGCTTCGTCACCTATTTCCGCCGTTAACAACCGCATAAATCTGATCTTAATACCGCAGGGCAGAGGAATTTTTCCTCCGCCCTGCTTTTCTATTGACAAATGTTTTTTGAGGTGATATAACTGTACCAAGCTAAAGTGTACCGAAAAGGTATTATTCTAAAGGGAGGTTATATTATGGCTCATATTTATACTTCTGCGGCTCAGCTCATCGGGCACACTCCGCTGCTGGAACTGACACATCTCGAAAAAGAATACGGATTGAAGACCCGCCTTCTTGCCAAACTGGAGTATTTTAATCCGGCAGGCTCTGTCAAAGATCGTGTTGCTCTTGCCATGATCGAGGATGCCGAGCAAAAGGGTGCTCTTACCCCTCAGTCGGTCATCATTGAGCCGACCTCCGGCAATACCGGCATCGGTCTGGCTTCTGTGGCGGCGGCACGGGGCTATCGCATTATTATCGTCATGCCGGATAGCATGAGTGTGGAGCGCCGCCAGCTGATGAAAGCCTATGGCGCAGAGCTGGTGCTTACCCCCGGCGCTCAGGGCATGAAAGGCGCTATCGCCAAAGCCGAGGAACTGGCAAAGGAGATCCCTCACAGCTTTATTCCCGGGCAGTTTGTCAATGAGGCAAATCCCCGCGCCCACTATGCTGCCACAGGACCCGAAATCTGGGAGGATACCGATGGTGAGGTAGATGCTTTCGTGGCAGGTGTCGGCACCGGCGGCACTATTACCGGCGTCGGTCGTTATCTCAAGGAGAAGAATCCCGCAGTCAGGATAGTTGCCGTCGAACCCAAGACCTCTGCAGTGCTTTCCACCGGCGTTGCCGGTTCGCACAAAATTCAGGGCATCGGTGCCGGCTTTGTCCCCGCCGTATTGGATACCGGGATTTATGATGAGATCATTCCGGTTGCCGATGAGGACGCCTTTGCTGCCGGCAGACGCATCGGTCAAAGCGAAGGCGTGCTGGTCGGTATCTCCTCCGGCGCAGCGGTTCATGCGGCTTTACAGCTTGCCCGCCGTCCGGAGTTCGAGGGAAAAACCATTGTAGTGCTGCTGCCCGATACCGGCGACCGCTACCTTTCCAGCCCCATGTTTGCCGAATAAAACATCGTGAAGTACTGCCTCAAGGTCTGCCCTTGGGGCAGCTTTTTATCCTTTTACTGCTTAGGGAAAAGGGGAAACCTTGCCTTTTCTTTGTCACAAAAACCTGCTATAATGGGGAACAGAATGCAGGAAAGGGGAGCTGTATTACCATGCCGCCCATCATCGAGATCACCGATCTTTCCCAGCCGGAGCTGGATCTTTTTTGCCGTTTGACCGAGGCGCAGCTTCGCAACAGACTGGAGCCGGAAAAGGGTATTTTCATTGCAGAAAGCCCCACGGTCATCGGCTTGGCACTGGCTGCCGGCTGCCAGCCGCTGGCACTTCTCACCGAGCGGAAGTTCATTGAAGGTAAGGCGGCGGCAGTCATTGCCCGCTGCGGAGAGATTCCTGTTTACACCGGAGAAAGGGAAGTCCTATCCGGGTTGACCGGCTATGCGCTGACCCGCGGAGTGCTGTGCGCCATGCGCCGTCCGGCACCTTTGGATTGTGCCGCGCTTTGTGCCGGCGCCCGCCGGGTGGCGGTGCTGGAAAATGTAGTGGACTCCACTAATGTCGGGGCGATCATTCGATCTGCGGCGGCGCTTGGAATTGATGCCGTTCTGCTTACCCCGACCTGCTGTGACCCGTTGAACCGTCGGGCGGTCAGGGTCAGCATGGGGACAGTATTTCAGATCCCGTGGGCATATCTGGATAGCAGCGCAGACTATCTGCCCCAGCTGAAAGCAATGGGCTTCCGAACAGCGGCGATGGCACTGCGGGAGGATTCCGTTCCCATCAATGACAAAAATCTTGCGGCGGAAAAAAAGCTGGCGATCATTCTGGGCACCGAGGGAACGGGGCTTACCTCTTATACCATCGAAAACTGCGATTATACGGTACGAATTCCCATGCAGCACGGCGTGGATTCACTGAATGTGGCTGCCGCCAGCGCCGTGGCATTCTGGGAGCTGCGTGTAAAGTAGCAAAGTCGGTCTTGCCCATCTGTTCGAAAGGGGACGAATCTGCATAAAACAAAAATAAGGGGAAGCCCTCTCTTGCAGGGGTTCCCCTTTTCGTAAAGTGATCCGCCGGATCATTTTTATGCTTTCGTCTTCTGCGCCTTTTGCCATAGCAGATAGCCCAAAAGCGAGATCGCCGAAACACCGGCGGTGATGCCGAGGGCGACCCAAAAGGCAGGCGAACCGACCTGCGAGACGCTGGCGCCCAGCAGGGTGGCGGCAAGCAGACTGGGCAAACCGCCCAGCAGCCCGCCCAGCAAAATGGTGGGGTAGGGCGCCTGAACGGAGCCGAAATACATACTGACCACATCGCCGGGCAGCAGATAGATGACCCGCAGGAAAAACGAAAGAAACAGGTAATGCCCCTCTTGATTTTTTATCAGACCGTCTATTTGGGGATAGCGGACAAGCAGGCGGGCGGCAAGTCCGCTGCCCGAAAAGCGGCCGATCCCGTAGGGAATGGATAGCACGATGGCAAGCCCCAGAATATTTACCGCCAATGCAGTTGCCGGAACAAAAAGATGCCCTGCCGCAATTTGCAGTACAATAATGGGGAAAGCGACGCTCAGGCTCTTGGCAGCGTAAACCAGCAGCAGAAAGACGACGGCAAGCCATGTGTTGTCCGGCGCATAGTTCAGGATATCCTCCACCGTTATCCCGCCCCGAATGATAAAAAAAGCCACCATGGCAAGGCACAGCACCAGCGGCAGAAGGCGCAGCGGGTGCAGGTCGTGCAGCTTTTTTGTATGATTCGACATTGAGAAATCACTCCTATGGTAAAATAGGGAGAAATGGGACATTTTATGGGGATTGTCCAAAATATTTCGGGAGAGGGGTTTTATTTTGGCGTGGGAATATGATAAGATATCTGCATGAACGGAGGTGGACACCACGGCGGATTCCAATCTGACCAAGCGGGCTTTGGCTGCTGCGATGAAAGAGCTGATGGAGCAAATGCCCTTTTCCAAGATCAGCGTTTCCGATATAGCGGAGCAGTGCGGCATGAACCGCAAGAGCTTTTACTACCACTTCAAGGATAAATACGACTTAGTCAACTGGATCTTCGATATGGAATATCTTCGCCTGACCAGCGAACAGGATTCTACCGGCATCTGGGAATTCTTAACCGTATTGTGCGGCTTTTTCTATGAAAACCGTGCCTTTTATCGGCGAGCCTTGCGCATCGAGGGTCAGAATTCTTTTTTGGAGCACTTCAAGGAGGTGCTGGAACCGACCATCAAGTATTTTCTTGCCTCCTCACTGGAGGAAGCAAAATACCAGCAGTTCTGCATTGATTTTTACGCCGATGCGTTCATTGCGGCATTTGTACGCTGGCTCTCCGAAAAGGACTGCGTTCCGCCGCAGGAATTTGTTCGTATGCTCAAGGCAAGCATCTATGCGGCGGTCAAGCGGGTGGAAATCACGGAAATGTAGTGCTCTGCGACTGCCCTCAAAAAACAAATGCAATATGATGAAGAAAACGCCCCAATTCTGCGGAATGCCCGCGGTATCGGGGCTTACTTTTTTCAGCGGCGGACGGAAAGGATCTCCTCCAGCGGCTTTTCAATAAAGGAAAGGCTGCTGTCGGAGGAGCCGTCCGTGCGGATCAGTCGCCCTTCGGCATCAAAAGCGACCGAATGGGAGGAACGGGGAGAGATCACACTGTCAATGAACCGCAGATCCTCCCACAGTTCCACGGGAATGGTTTGCAGGTGCAGGTCGTTGCGTGCGCTGACAATCCTTTGATAAAGGGGAGAGGGAGTGCAGTTCTCCGGTGAGGTATAGGCAACAAAGTATGTCAGCGGAGAGTGAAGCTGCTCAATATCCTGCATAACGCCGTCGGTAAGAAGGTTTTCCGCTTTCTCGCGGTGGTAGGGCAGGAACACCGAGTACAGCATTTCCCGCTGCCGCATGGCACTGCAGATCTCCTCGGTGCCGTTCTCATAAATGGGGGCGCAGCACAGAGAGGTGTGAGCGGAAACGATAACAGCAGTGGTGCCGCAGACCTTGGCCAGCTCTTCCACGCACATGGCATAGGACAGGACGTCGCCGCCGGCGCCGCCGTACTCCTTGGGGAAGTAAATGCCCATCATGCCCAGCTTCGCCATCTTCTTGACGGTCTCTTCGGGGAAGCGCTCCTCCTCATCGACCTCGGCAGCCAGGGGCTTTACTTCATTCTCGGCAAACTCACGGTACATCTTCTGTACCATGGCTTGCTCTTTGGTGAGTTTGAAATCCATAACAGATCCTCCTTATCGCTTACTTTCTGTAATCGTAGAAACCAATGCCGGTCTTTCTGCCCAGCTTGCCGCCGCGAACCATCTTGCGCAGCAGGGGATGAGGACGATACTTGTCGTCACCGGTCTCAGCCTGCAGAACCTCCATAATGGCAAGGCAGACGTCCAGACCGATGAGGTCGCCCAAAGCGAGAGGACCCATGGGGTGATTAGCGCCCAGCATCATGGCATTATCAATGCCCTCAACAGAAGCAACACCGTCAGCGTAGATGCCAACAGCCTCGTTGATCATGGGGATCAGGATACGGTTGACAACGAAACCGGCGGCTTCCTCCACCTGTACGGGGGTCTTGCCGATATCCTCGGAAATCTTCTTGATGGTCTCTACCATCTCGGCGGGGGTGTTCAGACCCGCAATGACCTCAACCAGCTTCATAACGGGAGCGGGATTGAAGAAATGCATACCGATGATGGGACGATCCAGCTTTGCACCAAGCTCGGTGATGGAAAGGGAGGAGGTGTTGGTGGCGAACATGCACGCGGGCTTGCAGATCTCGGAAAGCTCCTTGAAGGTCTGCTTCTTGATCTCCATGTTTTCGATAGCAGCCTCGATGACGAGGTCGCAGTCCTTGCAGATCTCCTTGGTGCCGGTGGTGATCTTGGCGAGAATAGCGTCGGCAGCAGCCTGCTCCATCTTACCCTTGGCGACACGACCGTTCAGACCCTTGGCGATCTTGTTCTTGCCGTTCGCAGCAAACTCTTCATTAATGTCGCACAGGAAAACCTCATAGCCATTGGACTGGGCGAATGCCTGAGCAATGCCGGAACCCATAGTGCCGGCGCCGATAATACAAACCTTCATTTGATGTACCTCCGTATGTAATAGTTTTAATTTATTTATTCAGGAACGCTTCGACCTTGCGCTTTTCCAGGAAAGCGGTCATGCCTTCCCGTTGGTCGCAGGACTCAAAGCAGTCGCCGAACAGCTTCTCTTCGATGACGATCGCCTGATCCATATCCACCTGCAGACCCTCATTGATAGCACGCTTACAGTTGCGCACGGCGATGGGCGCATTGCGGGCGATGGTGGAGGCGAGCTTTTTGGCAGCGGGCATCAGCTCCTCGATGGGGTAAACATTATTCACCAGACCGATGCGGTATGCCTCGTCCGCCTTGATGTTGCGGGCGCCGTAGATCATTTCCTTTGCCTTGCCGGAACCGACCAGACGAGCCAGCCGCTGGGTGCCGCCAAAGCCGGGGGTAATGCCCAGACCGACCTCGGGCTGACCGAATACGGCGTTTTCGCTGCAGATACGGATATCGCAGCTCATGCTGATCTCGCAGCCGCCGCCCAGTGCGAAGCCGTTAACGGCTGCAATGACGGGAATGGGGAAGGTCTCCAGCTTGCGGAACACATCGTTGCCCTTTTTGCCGAAGGCTTCACCCTCGGCTTTGGTCAGAGTGCTCATCTCGCCGATATCTGCGCCGGCAACAAAGCTCTTTTCACCAGCACCGGTCAAAATCAGGCAGCGGATATTCTCCAGATCGACAGCGTTCAGAGTCTGATCCAGCTCCTCCAGCACGGTGCTGTTCAGGGCATTCAGCGCCTTGGGGCGGTTGATGGTGATGATGCCGATCTGACCGTCTGCTTCGTAGGTAATAAACTCCATGTAATCACGCTCTCCTTGTCTTAATTTTATGCAGCACCGGAGAGCCGCAGCTCTCCGGTGCGTTGGTTACGGGTGATGATCAGTCACGCTCGACTACGGTAGCGCAGCCCATACCACCGCCGATGCACAGGGTGGCAAGACCCTTCTTGGCCTCGGGACGCTTCTGCATCTCGTGCAGCAGGGTGACGATGATACGGGCACCGGAAGCGCCGACGGGATGGCCCAGAGCGATGGCGCCGCCGTTGACGTTGACCTTGCTCATGTCAAAGTGCAGCTCGCGGGCCACAGCGATGGACTGAGCAGCGAACGCCTCGTTAGCCTCGACCAGGTCGATGTCCTCGATGGACA
>USBC01000052.1 GCA_900552845.1 uncultured Oscillospiraceae bacterium
GAACACAGAAGTTAAGCTCATTAGCGCCGAAGATACTTGGCTGGAAGCGGCCCGGGAAAATAGGTTGATGCCGGCACTTAGGAAGAACCACCCAATAGGGTGGTTTTTCCATGTTCACTATTGTTACATCTTTTTACCGTTGGAGGGGACGCCATGAGTCGCCGGCGACACATGTTTCTGCTGGAGGGAGCCTATTTTATCAGCTTCTGCTCGCTGTATGCCTATACCGTTACCATTTTGCTGGATTACGGCTACACCGAGGTGCAGTGCGGCTACATTACCATGCTGCAATACCTGGTTATGATGATCGCCGGCCCCATT
Organism: uncultured Oscillospiraceae bacterium; assembly: GCA_900552845.1. Taxonomy (GTDB): domain Bacteria; phylum Bacillota; class Clostridia; order Oscillospirales; family Ruminococcaceae; genus Angelakisella. The sequence continues at coordinate 322 of USBC01000052.1, forward strand.
TACGGACGAATGATTGACCGCAGCACTTCTCCCAAGTGGTTGTTCGTCATTTTATCCGCAGGCGGAATGGCGATTACGCCGCTGCTGCCCTTTTGTTTTGGGAAGGGCTTTGCATGGACGATGCTTTCTTTTTCAGTCATTTCGGCACTGGATTACTGTGCGTCCAGTGTAATCGACACATGGATCAACCAGATGACGCTGCGCGACCAGACCATCGATTATGGAATTATTCGCAGTGCCGGCTCTATTTTTTATGCTGCCACGGCGCTGATTTCCGGTTATTTGATCGCTCCTCTTGGCATAAACCTTTTGTTTTGGCTGCACATGGGCGCCTTAGCGGTTTCTATTCTGCTGGCGCTTCCTTTTGCCGACCCCCAAAAGCTGCCGCTGCTGAAAGCAGATGTCTCTATGGAGAGTGCCGAAGTGCAGAATGAGACACTTTGGGGGAGCTTTAAGAAGCTGCTGAGTTGCCGCGCCTATGCCATTTTTCTCATATGCGGGACGCTGTATTATTTTGCTACTCGCTCGGTCAACGGCTTTATGCAGATCATTCTCAATTATATCGGCGGCGATGCTTCGACCTACGGACTTTCGGTATTTTTGTACTGTGTGGGGGAGTTTTTGCTGATGCGCCTTGCCAGCCGTTTGCTGCGGCGCGGCATGAAGCTGCCGGTGCTTTTTATAGCCTCACTTTCGGCGCTGGGGCTGCGCATTCTGCTGCTGGGTGTGCTGCGCAGCATGGCAGGCGTTATGGCAACGCAGGTGCTTCTGTCCATCGGCTTTGCCGGATTTCTGCGTTTTAACATTGAATATGTGGCATCGCTGTTCCCACCGCAATACAGCGGGCGTGCCATTCTCATCAGTGTGGCGGTTACGCAGGGCGTCGGCAGCATTATCGGTAATCTGGCGGGAGGCTACCTGCTGGCAAGCGTTGGGGTGCCGGTGTACTGCTTTATCTGCGGCAGCGCCATGCTATTGGCTTTGGTCATATTCATTATGGGCAAGCCTTTTGCTACGGCAGAATAAAGCTCCCGAACCATTTCTTGCAGGGCAACTGAAAGAGCCCCTATGTGTTTTTGCTGATGGGCATACAATGACGAACACAGGCAGATAACATGCCATAAAAGATCCCCCTGCTTTTGCGGCAGGAGGATCGTTTTGCTTTATAAGTTAGATCAGAATTCCAGCTTCTTCTCGATATAGCTGCGCAATTCGCTGATGGGCAGACGAATCTGCTCCATGGTGTCGCGGTCGCGAATGGTCACGCAATGGTCGGCAGGGGTGTTTTCATCGCCGACGGTCTCAAAGTCCACGGTGATGCACAGAGGGGTACCAATCTCGTCCTCGCGGCGATAACGCTTGCCGATGGAGCCGGCGTCATCATAATCCACCATAAAGTACTTGGAGAGCTCCTGCTGGATCTCACGGCCCTTATCTGCCAGCTTTTTGGAAAGGGGCAGTACCGCCGCCTTGTAGGGCGCCAGTGCGGGGTGCAGGCGCAGTACGGTGCGTACATCGTCATTGCCGTTCTTATCCTGACCGAGCACCTCCTCATCGTAGGCGTCGCACAGGAAAGCGAGGAAGCTCCGTTCCACGCCGAGAGACGGCTCGATGACATAGGGGATATAGTGCTCGTTCTTTTCCTGATCGAAGTAGGTCAGATCCTTGCCACTGGTGTTCTGGTGCTGGGTCAGGTCGTAATCGGTACGATCGGCGACGCCCCACAGCTCACCCCAACCAAACGGGAACATAAACTCGAAGTCGGTGGTTGCCTTAGAGTAGAAGCACAGCTCCTCGGGATCGTGGTCACGCAGGCGCAGATTCTCGTCCTTCATGCCCAAAGAGAGCAGCCACTGATGGCAGAAGTTGCGCCAATACTGGAACCATTCGAGGTCGGTATTGGGTTGGCAGAAGAACTCCAGCTCCATCTGCTCAAATTCGCGCACACGGAAGATGAAGTTGCCGGGGGTGATCTCATTGCGGAAGCTCTTACCGATCTGGCCGATGCCGAAGGGCAGCTTGCGGCGGGTGGTGCGCTGGACATTAACAAAGTTGACAAAGATGCCCTGCGCAGTCTCGGGGCGCAGATAAACGGTGTTCTTGGCGTCCTCAGTGACACCCTGGAAGGTCTTGAACATCAGATTGAATTGGCGGATATCAGTGAAATTGTGCTTGCCGCAGGTGGGGCAGGGGATATTGTGCTCCTCCACGAAATCTTTCATCTCAGTCTGGGAGAAGGCATCAATGGGGCGGGGAAGCTCGAAGTTATTTTTGGCGCACCAGTCCTCAATGAGCTTATCGGCACGGAAGCGCTCGTGGCATTCACGGCAGTCCATCAGCGGGTCGGAAAAACCGGAAAGGTGACCGGAGGCGACCCATGTCTGGGGATTCATCAGAATGGCGGAATCCTGACCGACATTATAGGGATTTTCCTGAATGAATTTCTTCCACCAGGCACGCTTGATATTGTTCTTAAGCTCCACACCCAAAGGACCGTAATCCCATGTGTTGGCAAGACCACCATAGATCTCGCTGCCGGCGTAAACAAATCCGCGGTTCTTACACAGGTTTACCAGCGTGTCCATCGATTTTTCGGTATTCTTCATATTGTCTTTCCTCCTTGGCTCGCCCGTAAGCAGGCTGATAACCATAATATAATATTGTACTTCCCACCGGGGAATAAGTCAATATCACAGGGCGAAAAAGCAGGGGCTTGCCGCAGGGAGCGGCAAGAAACGGCATGCAGCCCGCAGAGCAGCCTGCTTTTTCGACAAAACTGCCCTCCTGCCACAGCAGGAAGGCAGACACTTTTGCCGGAAAATGTGTGATTTCACCTTTTTTCCGTTGGGGACATCATTTTTTGCTGTTCCTTCAGTTCCCGATAGAATACATCTAAAATACCCACATAGCCGGGCTTCCATGGCTTATTGCGGCCGCAGTAGTGAATGATGACGGTATGCTGCCGTACCCAGTGAAGATTATGATGGGGGTGTGCCGGATTGGTGTTGTAAACGGCAAGAATGCGGTCGCTCAGATTATAGAGCTGGCTGTCAATCACCTTGACCCGGCTGCCGTACAGCGCCGTCAGGATATCCTGATCCGGCAGCAGCAGGGCATTAAAGTGTTCTGCGGCATATTGCCGGATCGCTCCCAAATCAAGCTCCTGCCGCAGACCGTTCAGCTCCATCATCATTACACCGGTATTGATATAGGGAACCGGCTTTTCCAGACCAAGGCGGTGGCTGTTGGCACGGGTCAGCAGCTCCCGGGTATGGGTGCATGCCATAAACAGCTTTCCTTCAAAATCGCTGCGGTACAGCGACCCCAACGGGTTGATCACAACAATATCAGCGTCCAGATACAGGATACGGTCCAGCTCCGGCGGGAGCAGCAGCGGTGCAGCCAGCCGGTAGTAGATCTCCTGCGGGTAACGCTCCGTTTCCGGGAAGCCATCGAACAGTTCCCTTGGGACGGCAATAAAATGCAGCGTGACAGCGTCCGGCGCCTGTTGCATAAGTGTTTGCCGCGCCTCCTCGGATAGATCGGAGGAGAGCAGATAAGCATCATAATGCGCCTCGCCGCCGTGCAACACAATGGAGGACAGACAGTCCAAAAGAGGACTGATATAGCCCCCGTTAATGCAGAATAACAGGTTCATGCGGCGCCTCTTTTCCCATACATCAGCCGTTCAGGATCTTCATGAATTCCTCGCCGGTGATGGTTTCCTTTTCATACAGGTATTTGGCCAGCTCGTCCAGCTTTTCGCGCTTTTCGTTCAGGATTTGAGAAGCTTTTTCGTGCTGGTTCTTTACAATGGAAATAACCAGCCGGTCGATCTCCGCCTGTGTACCGGCAGAGCAGGCAAGAGAAGTATCTCCGCCGAGATACTGGTTGTTCACCGTTTCCAGCGCCACCATATCAAATTCATCGCTCATGCCGTACTGGGTCAGCATGGCGCGCGCCAGGCGGGTCGCCTGCTCGATATCATTGGAGGCACCGGTGGTAACGGAACCGAACTTGACCTCCTCCGCAGCGCGACCGCCGGTCAGGGTGGCAATCTTGTTTTCGATCTCTTCTTTGTTCATCAGGTAGTGGTTGCCTTCATCTACCTGCATAGTATAGCCCAAGGCACCGGAGGTGCGGGGGATAATAGTGATCTTCTGTACCGGCGCAGAATGGCTTTGGCAGGCAGCCACCAGCGCATGACCGATCTCATGATAGGAGACGATCCACTTTTCGTGGTCGGTCAGAATGGCATTCTTCTTCTGATAGCCGGCAATGACCACTTCAATGCTTTCCTCCAGATCGGACTGGCTGACCTTATCCCGCCCGCTGCGCACGGCACGCAGAGCAGCTTCGTTGACGATATTGGCAAGCTCGGCGCCAGAGGCTCCCGAAGCCATACGCGCCACGGCGGTATAGTCGATGTGATCCTCCATTGCCACCTTTTTGGCGTGGACCTTCAGGATCGCTTCGCGCCCCTGCAGATCGGGCAGCTCCACCGGCACACGGCGGTCAAAGCGGCCGGGACGGGTCAGGGCGGGGTCAAGGGCCTCGGGACGGTTGGTGGCTGCCAGAATGATGACGCCGTTGTTGCCCTCAAAGCCGTCCATTTCGGTCAAAAGCTGGTTGAGGGTCTGCTCTCGTTCATCGTTGCCGCCGTACTGTCCGCCGCTGCGCTTCTGCCCAATGGCGTCGATTTCATCAATAAAAACAATACAGGGGGCTTTTTCCTTTGCCTGGTCGAACAGATTGCGCACCTTGGAAGCGCCCATGCCAACGAACATTTCTACAAATTCCGAGCCGGAAATGGAGAAGAAGGGCACGTTTGCTTCGCCCGCGACTGCCTTTGCCAGCATGGTTTTGCCGGTTCCGGGAGGGCCCACCAGCAGGATCCCTTTGGGCATAGATGCACCAATGGACTTATATTTACTGGGGTCATGCAGGTAATTGACGATTTCCTGAAGATTGTCCTTGGCTTCGTCCTCGCCTGCCACATCGGCAAAGCGGATTCCTCCGTCGGTGGAGGGAACATAGACCTTGGCATTGCTGTTGCCCAGCCCGAACATCATGGAATTGGGGCCGCCGCCCATCTTTTCGCTCATCTTCTTATAGAGGAGCTGGCCGAGGGCGACAAAGATGACGATGGGTAGCACCCATGTGAGGAAGAAGCTCATCAGTGGGGAGGCTTCCTCCACGATCTCGCTGGCGAACTCGGCGCCGGAGGCATATAGACGCTCGGTGAGGTTCGGGTCGTTCATGACGCCGGTTTTATAGATGGTTTTGCCGTCCTTATCGGTAAAGAGGATCTGGTTGCTCTCGATCTCCACCTTGCCGATTTCACTCTTTTCGGTCATGGACATAAAGGTGCCGTAGTCCACTTCTTTGATCTGCTGTTTGGCGATAAGCGGCACGATAAAGGAATTGAACAGCATCAGCACCAGCAGGACGATGCAGTAGTAATAAATGAGGGGTTTCTTTGGGGATTTAACTTCTTTCATGGGCGTTCCTCCGTTCGGATCTGTCGGGTGCTTACCAAAATAAACACTCATTCCATTTTATTTTAACGCAGCAGCGTTTTTCCGTCAATGCCTCATATTGTGCTGCATGGGAAAAACAGCCGGAGATTCCCTCCGGCTGCCGCTAATTTATTGCTATTCAATTCCCTGCTGGCGGCACCAGATCCCCATGACCCACTGCACCGGCAGCAGCTTGACCAGCCGCACCTGCCGGCGCACCGGGGCACCCAGAATGGAAACCGTCTTTTTCTTTCGAAGATCCTTGATCGTTTGTTCAGCCACCTCTTCGGCGGTGTACCAGCGGTCAACATAGCGGATAAACTCCTCGTGCTGCGCCGTTGCCTGAAATTCGGTTTTGATCCAGCCGGGGCAGACGCACATGACATGGATCCCACGGGGGCGCAGCTCCCGCCCCAACGCACGGGAAAAGCTGAGAACATAGCTTTTGCTTGCCCCATACACCGCCTGATAGGGAACCGGCTGCCATGCCGAGTTAGAGCCGAGATTGATAATGCTGCTGCCTTCCTTCATATAAGGCAGCGTTAAACGGCACAGCGCAGTCAGCGCCAGTATATTCAGGTGTATGGAATTTTCCTGTCGGGCAAGGTCGCACTCGGCAAAGGGCCCAAATGCCCCGCAGCCGGCGGCATTCACCAGCAGCGCCACCGTTGGCTGCTCCCGCTGCAAAAGCGCTTCAAATTCCCGCAGAGCGTCCTCAGCACCAAGATCCAGCGCAATAGGGCATATGTCATTGCGGCAGCCGGCACGCAGCTCCTCCAGCCGCTCTCGCCGGCGGGCGATGACCCAGATCCGGTCATAGGATCCGGCTTTGTCAATGGCATAAACCAGCGCTCGTCCGATGCCGGCAGAGGCGCCGGTGATAATGGCGATCTTCATAATGTTTCTCCGTTTCCTAGGTGGGGTTCTATATCATACAATAGATATTAACAGTCAGTGGGCGGGAAGTCAATAAGCAGAAACCGGCGGTGCTTTTCGGTAATAGGCATTCCTTGTAAAAAAGGAACGGAGATCCTTTGACCTCCGCTCCCTATGTTTGTTTTACTTTTTTCCGCCCAGCAGACCGCCAGCAAGGCTTGACAGAAGATCGCCGCTGTCGCTGCTTTTTTTGATTTTATTGCCGCCGCCCAGCAGGCTCCCCGCCAGAGAGATCAGGGTGCTGCCGTCGTCATCATCGTCGTCCCCACCGCCCAAAAGGGTCATGAAAAGCGTGCCGAGCCCGTCACTTTTTCCGGTTGCCTTTTGCTGCCATGCCTAAAAAGGGGGAAGCCCCGCGGCGCTGCACGGCGGCAGGACCACGGGGCTTTTTGCGGGAAATGCTTACTTGGCGGAGTGACCGTTCTCGTAGCTCTCGATCATGCGCTTGACCATCTCGCCGCCGATGGAGCCGGCCTGACGGGCGGTGATATCGCCGTTGTAGCCCTGCTTGAGGCTGACGCCTACGGTGTTGGCAGCTTCCTGCTTCATCTGGGTCAGTGCTTCCTTGGCTTTCTTGTTAGACATGTTTTTTTCCTCTCTTTCTTGGTTTGGCGTTTGCATTGTGTATTGTATGCCGCCCGTTCCGGCTTATGAGAGGAACATTTCGCCAGCTTGCAGCAGACGCAGTATATTACGGAGAACAAGCATCGATCGCCGAGAAGTGAATTTTCGGCGCTGTTTTCGCTTCACAAATCCGTTCTTTTATCATTCCCCGCGTTTCCTTATAAAAATGCACGAATAAAAGCCGCTTTTTTTTCTTTAGCTCTTGACTTTTTCCGCAAAACCGTTATAATAATTCATGTTGCTATTGCCCGATTGTGTAAAGGTAGCACGACAGACTCTGACTCTGTTTGTCTGGGTTCGAATCCTAGTCGGGCAACCACAGAACCCTCGCCGTTTATGATAGCAGCGGGGGTTTTTCCAACGGGATGTGGCTCAGCTTGGTAGAGCGCTGCGTTCGGGACGCAGAGGTCGCAGGTTCAAATCCTGTCATCCCGACCATATCGAGTGTTCTTAACCAACCTGAGAGTTGGATGAGGACACTCGATTTCTTTTTGCCTTTTTGTACCTCTTTGTATGTATGAGCAGGAATTGTCCTGCTCTTTTTGTTATGCCGATTGTGCATTCGGAACATATTCCACGGCAACGCCTTTTCGGATTTCCTCCCGGTAATTGTGCTGTCTTGCAAGACTCGGCAATTCCAGATACCCTACAAACTTATAGTGTATCTTTATCATTTGTTTGCGGTTTTTGCCCGTCCCGGTCACTTCGTACACATCTATGCGGTCAATGAGTTCCCGCAGCAGCGGTGCAGTCAGCTTATCCATCTGCATAAATTTCCGAACGGCGGCAATGAATTTTTCTTTTCCAAGCTGCATTTCATCCACCTCCGACAGGCGTTTACGGTATGCGGAGATTTTCTCTTTCAATTCCAAGCGTTCCGTCTCGTACTTGCCCGAAAACCGCATAAACATCTCGTCGCTCAGCTTGCCCGATACATTGTCCTCATAGCACTTAATGCACAGCTCCGCTACCTGCTCACTGCGAACAATACACTTTTGCAGTTCACTCTCAATGTGCTTTTTCTCCTTGAGAATATCCGCATTGGTTTTATCGGCGAGCAGCATGGCAAAGCTTTCTTCGTCATCGCACAGACATTTGGATAAGCGGCGAAGCTCCAGCATTACCACCTGCTCAATAGCGTCGGCTCTGAGATAATGGGTCGAGCTGCAAGTTCCTCGGTTGCCGTGATAATTGCCGCACATAAAGAACGGTATATCTTCCTTATCGTGCTTAATGTTAAACCACAGTTTCCGTCCGCAATCGGCGCAGTAAAGCAAGTCACAGAACATATTGCGTTCCCAATTCTCCGGCTTTGGATTACGGCGGCGGGTTTTGCCGATCAGCTTTTGCACCTGTTCAAACACCTCACGGTCAATGATCGGTTCGTGGACATTTTTGAAAATCGCCCATTTATCCTCGGGATTAGCATACCTTGTTTTGTTCTTAAAGGATTTAGAGCAGGTCTTAAAATTAATAATATCCCCGCAGTATTCCTGCTGTGCAAGGATTTTGGATACCGTTGTCTTGCACCATTTGTACGGATTCGGCTGTGTTTTCTTTCCGCCTCTCGGCAGCCCTTTGCTTTGCCAATATGCCATCGGGACAAGCACCTTTTTCTCCTGCAGGATGCGGGCAATCGTTTCGGCGCCCTTTCCCTCTAAGGTCATTTTGAAAATATCCTTTACCACTTCCGCCGCTTCGGGGTCTATGATCCACTTCTTTTTGTTTTCTGGACTTTTCATATATCCATACGGCGGTTGAGATAACGGCTCTCCGGAAGTGCCACGGATGCGGTGCGCCGAACGCACCTTGCGGCTGATGTCACGGGCATACATTTCGTTCATTACATTCTTAAACGGGGCAATCTCGTTCTCTCCCTCATCGCTGTCAACTAAATCGTTGATTGCTATGAACCGAACATTATGATCCGGGAAATAGATGTCCGTGTATTGCCCGACGGTAACATAGTCACGCCCAAGTCGGGATAGATCCTTGACGATAACCGTGGACACATAGCCCATTTCAATATCGTCAAGCATTGCCTGAAAGCCGGGGCGGTCAAACCGAGTGCCCGTGATACCGTCATCCACATAAAAATGAGTATTGGAAAATCCGTTTTCTTTTGCATACTTCGTGAGCATTTTGCGCTGATTGACAATGGAGTTGCTGTCGCCGTCCCCACCGTCGTCACGGGACAGACGGCAATAAAGCGCCGTTATCCCTGTTTGTTCGCTTTTCTTTTTCGACTGCATAAGTCCTCCTTCCCGGCAGTCGAACACACATATTCCGCTGCCATTTTATCGCTGAAAATTTCGCCGGTCAAATCTGTGAAATCACCGGTGATCGTCCGTTCAAAGCGGTTTTTAATGGTTATACCGGATATTTTCGGCTGAAACTCTGAAAGTACCGTAAAAGTCACATTGCCGATTTTGTATTCGTGCGGATTGCCGTCGGATATGCCGACGATCCAATTTGTTTGATTTTTCATTGTCGAGTCCTCCTTACCTTTCGTCCCGATTACGCTGACGGATTAAGAATTTGCGGTAATGCTCGCAAGCTTTGAGGATAAAATCCTCAAGTTGTTTCGCATCAGCGTTCGGCGCGTATTTTCGTAGTTTTTCGGTTGAGATTTTAATGGTTTCCCTCTGATTTGCCTTTTCACGAGAGAGAATTTCGCTAATATTATCAGCCGTGAGATTTCCATCCTGATACCTTTTTTTCATTTCAACGGCTTGTGCATAGGACGGTGTGCAATCGTTCATTTCGCATTGCTCCAAGACGGCATATTGTTCTTTGTCGCCGAGATAGGACAAAGCCTCGCCGACCATAAGCGCAATTTTGCCCTCGTCCATCAGGTCAAGCAGTTCGGGGATAAGGTGGGTCAGGCGGATATAACGATAAACTGTATCTCGGCTTTCGCCCGAGCAATTTCCGATTTCCGTTGCGGTATCCAACTTTGTCGCAAGTTGCGACAAAGTTAAATCCGTCCGTTTGCCTTGATGGGACAGAGCCTCCATTTTCAGCTTATAGGCAAACGCTTTTTCGGAGGGTAAAATATGCTCTCGGTGGAGGTTGCTGTCCACCACAGCAATGGCGGCAGAATCCCGGTCAAGGGCATAAATCAAGGC
>USBC01000053.1 GCA_900552845.1 uncultured Oscillospiraceae bacterium
TAACAATACAATGAACAAGCTCATTGTATTGCCAATTATCTTTTTATGGCTGAACTGTTACTTATTTTCAAATTTTTTGCATTTTGGGGGGGGGGGGTAAGGCTGGGGGGGGCGCAGCCCCTTTGGGCGAAGCCGAAAGCCGCGCGAAGCGCGGAGCCCGCCGGCAGGCGGGCGGGGCTGCGCCCGATTGCCCGCGGCAAAGATCCCGGTATGGCATATTGACACGGGGACGGAGCGAAATTATTATAATAGGGATAAAATGAGGGCGAGGGGAGAGATGTGTATGCTGGCTTCGGCGGTCGGGCTGCTTGCCGACCGATCCTTTTTGGGGGTTTTCTGCGCTGCTATGCTGACTATCGGTATTGGCTGGGGGCTGCGGAAAAAGAACGTTTTGAAGGCGGAGAGCCGGACGGTGCTGATTACCCTGCTACTGATGCTGACCGTTCCCTGCCTTGCCTTTGATGCCTTTATGGCCGATTTTGACCGTGGGGAGCTGCGGCGTAATTTGCAGATTCTGCTGCTTTCCTTTGTGCTGTACCTGACGATGATTGCGCTGGCGCAGCTCATTTTTGCGAGATACGGAAAGCAAAAAGCAAACCTGTACGGGCTGTGCTTTGCTATCGGGCAGCAGACGTTGTATGCCATGCCTATTCTTCGGGCAATCTACCAGAGTGACCCGGCAGAGGCAATGCTTTCGGCAAGCATGGTGGCGATTGCTTTTCGGGTGATGCTGTATCTATATGCCTTTTACTCCATCAGCGGGGCAGCAGTGACGGGAGGGAGTCTGCGGCAGAGCCTGAAAAAGGCCTTTCTGACGCCGGTGATGCTGGCGATGTTCGCCGGGTTTTTGATCTGGCTGTCGCAGGGACTGCTGCCCGCGCCGGGCGGTATCCCGCTGCTGCGCCTTGACCTGCGCCTGCCCGCCCTGTACACCGTGGTCCCGCAGATGGCTTCGCTGGTGAACCCCCTGGCGATGCTGCTGATCGGTTCGACGCTGGGGGACGGACGGCTGGGCAATGCGCTGCGGGACGGCAAGGCGTGGTTGATTGCTTTTTTGCGAATGTTTATTGCGCCGCTGTACACACTGGCATTGCTGTGCCTGTGTCAGCGGGCGGGGTGGATCCACTTTACCGAGGTGACGCTGATGACGGTGGTAATGTGCTTTGCCGCGCCGCTTTCCGCTGTGCTGTGTACCTTTTTTATCACCTACCGCAGAGAGGCGGATACCGCCGCGCGGGTATGCCTGCTTTCAACGCTGTTCTGTGTTGTTTCAACGCCGCTATGCTACTGCCTGGTGAAGGCGGTAACGGCAAGCGGGGTGTTCCCTGTGTGAGGACAGGGGCAACCGCAGGTTGCTAAAAATCCACGGGGAATTGGTTGCCGGACGGGCAATTTGTGTGATAGTCTTGCAGTACAACACACGAAAGGCGGATACCGAAATGACATTGGGCGAGAGGATCGCATATTACAGAGGAACACTGGGGCTTTCCCAAGGGGAGCTGGCGGAAAAGCTGGGCGTGAGCCGTCAGGCGGTGAGCAAATGGGAGACTGATGCCGGACTACCGGATCTGGATCGGCTCATTGCCCTTTCCGGGCTATATAACATTACGCTTGATGAGCTGGTAAAGGGGGCTGCCCCCTCCCCTGCCGACGGGGCACAGGCTGCGACAGTCCCGACGGAGGCGCCCCCTGCATCGGAGACGGCAGCAGAAAAGGCTGCAAGCTCCACCGGGCAGAAAACGGTGGGATATATCCTGCTGGGGGTGGGGCTGCTGTGTGCGGTGCTGGCGCTGTTTTTGAACTGGGCGCTGCTGATCCCGGCGGGCTACCTGCTGATTTGCGCGGTGCTGTGCCTTACCCTGCGGCGGTATGCCGGACGGGTCATTCTGGGCGGGACGCTGTATGCGGTGCTGCTGACCTGTCAGCGATGGACCGGTATGCCGGGGCTGGGGAGTATCATCAACCCCGTTGTTTATCAGTCGGAATTTTACGGCATCGGGGTGTGGGTGACCTGGGGGCTGTGGGCGGTGCTGGCGCTGTATGTGGTGCTGACGCTGCGGCACACCCGTTGGCAGAGATACACCCCTTTGGCGCTGGGGTGGACCGTCGTCCTTGGGCTGAGCGGGTGGCTGGCGCCGCTGTGGCGGGTGCTGGGCGGTGCGGAGGCTGCCCACTGGTACTACCCGGTGGTTTCGGCGGTCATCAACCTGCTGACGGCGGCTGTGGTACTGTTGACGGTACGGGCGGTCATTTGCGCCAAAAAAGCGAAACATGGATAGGAAAAAGCCGTCCCTGTGGGGGCGGCTTTTTTGGGGGGGAAATTTGCGGAGAGGGCGGAGGACCAGTAGTGAGGACGGTTTAGGGGGAGTTTGCGGGCGTATTGGGGTTGTGTCGCAGGCTTTCGGTTGGGGCGGCAGGCTGGCGGAACATATGTTGACAACCGCACTGTTTGCTGTTATCATAAAATCACATATCATTGAAAAGGAGTGTATTCCATGAAGCAACTGATTTTCATGATCATCGCGGTTATTCTCGCAATCGCCGCAACCGTACTGGCGTTCATCTTCATCGTGCCGGATAAACGGCGGGAGAAGCTGAACGGCTTTTGCAAATTCCTGCATGACCTTTGCAACTTCAAGTTCCTCGTGGTGGAAAAGATCCTGCAGGCGCTGTACATTTTCTCCACTGCCTTTGTTATCCTATTTGGTGTGCTGCAGCTGTTTAACGTCCAGGAAAATTGGGCGGGCGGTCACACATGGATGGGCGGCATCGGGCTGCTGTACATTATCCTTGGTCCCATTATCGTCCGTCTTACTTATGAAATGATGATGATGGTCATTCTGCTGGTGAAGAATGTCATTGCCATCAACCACAAGCTTGCCGATCAGTCCGGCGACGGCAACAATGATGTATTTGCTGTTCCCGATGTGCAGGAACTGAAGGCAGCTGCCCGTCAGCGCAAGCAGCAGGCGAAGGAATCGCAGCCTGCTTACGAGCCGCAACAATCTGTTCAGGAGACGCCTGTCCGTCCTGCCGCCCGATTCTGCCCGAACTGCGGTGCTCAACTGGAAAATGGCGTATGCCCCCGCTGCAGCGCTCCTACGCAGGAGCAGTAAGCGCAGCATCATGAAAGGTGCCCCATGTAAAGCAATCCTATAAAAAATCTGAGACGGCATGGCTTCGGTCATGCCGTCTTTCTGTTGCAGCAACCGCCCCCAAGTGCACCCCATTTGCGCCCGATACAGGATAGCCGAGCACGGAACAAGATAATTGCCGCCCCCGAGAGGGCGGCTTTGCATTACTTGAGGGTAGAGCTGTTATTGAGTACGCCCGTGCTGTATAGGAACAGTACATCGCAATCGGTAAAGTCAACATATTTACCAAGGCGATTGGAGGCGAGATAGCGGATATCCACCAGCGTGATCGAGGAGTAGCCCTCTATCAAAAGCGGGGTCAGGCTGCTGCCGAAGCTGTCGCGGAACATGACCAAACGCCGTCCGGAGGTGTTTTGGGGATTTTCGATGCGCAAAAGCGACACCGAGCCGGAAAGGAACATCTCGTAGGGATCGTGCCCCACCGCCTTCTCCATATCATAGACACTGCCGGTGGTATCGGTCTCGTAGTTATAGACGGTGGCGGCATCAATCGCTCCGCCGGTGAGGTAATTCATCGGTTCCGGTGCGATGGGCAGCGCCGCTTGCCCATAGTAGACGCCGTAGAACGGCTTTTCCAGCGTCTTTTGGGTATAGCTGCCGGTGAGGGTGAGTCCCATGCCGTTTGCCAACCGTGCGGCGACCGGCAGCAGCTTTTCCTGCCGCCAGTGGGCATCGGTGCGATAATAGTCCTCCAGCTCCAGAAGATCAAAGAGATCAATGTACTTCATGTAGGGCAGCTTTTGCTGCAGATCATCGGCAAAGGCGGTGTAGTCCATCGAGGGGTAGCCGTTGGGCGCTGCCATAAAGAAGTTTTTATCCGGAATCAGGGAGAAATAGACGCGGGCACCTGCCTCTTTGAGATAGGTTTCATAAAGATAGCCGAAACGGGTCGCAGCATTTTCGAGAGAGGATTCATTCATGGGATATTCCAGCTTGGCGAGATGATCTCCCACCCGATACAGTCCGTTATTATCCCGCTGGCGCAAAAGCCCTGTGGCGGTAAATGCCTTGAGGGTACGGAATTCACCACGCAGGGGGAACTGATCGGTGGCATAGTCCTCGAAGCGGTCGGCAAAGGTACCGGAGAGGAGCGTCTGCCCTGTTGCAGCAGGCATTTGTGCCAGCGTGCGCCGCTCCGCCTCCGAGAAGGCATCGGCGGGCTTGAGCACCGCCCAAAGGCTGAATGCCGCCAGAAACACGCCCAGCAGGGCAATGGTGAGTACCATGCGGAGCTTATTAATCTTTTCCATTGCGGTACCCCCTTAAAAGCGGAAATAAAGGAACGGATTAAACGAACCGTCCACCAGATAGGCCGTGACGACCGCCAGCACCAGCACCAACGCTGCCGGTGCAAGAATCGAGAGCGCTCTGCCGACCTTTCCCTCGGAAAACTGTTTTGCCATGCGGGTCGGGAAAGGAGTAGCGCCGATAATGGCAATAATAAAGGTAACGGCATAGCTGCCGAGATAGTAAAGTGCCTCTCCGGTGACTAGCGGGATACCGCCCGCACCGAACATTCTGCCCAGATGGGTGGCAGCCTCCGAAAGACTGGCGCTATCAAAGATGACAAAGCTGACCGCAACCAGCAGCAGGGTGTAAAGATGGCTGAGGACGGGGAGCTTTTGCAGCGGCTTTAGAAGGAAGCCCTTTTCCATGATGAGGAATACGGCGAAGAACAGCCCCCAGAGAACGAAGTTCCAATCTGCGCCGTGCCACAGTCCCGTGAGAATCCAGACCACAAGGATATTGAAATAGCGGCGGGCAGGGGCGACCCGATTGCCGCCCATGGGGATATAGACATAATCGCGGAACCATGAGCCGAGACTCATGTGCCAACGCCGCCAGAACTCGGTGGCGCTGCGGGAGATGTAGGGATAGTTGAAGTTTTCGGCAAAATGAAAGCCGAAGATCTTTCCCAAGCCGATCGCCATATCGCTGTAGCCGGAAAAGTCGAAATAGATGTGCAGCATATAGGCGGCGGCGTACATCCAGCTATACAGCACCGAGGGCTGAGTGGTGGATTTATACACCGTAATGAGCTGATACAGCACATTGGCGATGAGCACCTTTTTGGAAAGTCCCAGCACAAAGCGCTGTGCACCGGCGGCAATCATATCGGGTGTGGAGCGACGCTCCTTAAGCTGCGGCTCGATATCGGCATAGCGGACAATGGGCCCTGCAATAAGCTGCGGGAACATGGCGATGTAAGTGCCGAGGTCGATCAGATTGCGCTGGGCAGCAACGGTACCGCGGTAGACGTCCACCACATAGCTGAGGATCTGAAAGGTGTAGAAGCTGATACCGATGGGCAGCGCCACCCGCAAAAGCGGCACCGAAAGACCGGTGACAGCATTGAAGCTGCGGATAAAGAAATCGGCGTACTTGCAGTAGCCCAAAAGCAGCAGGCTGAATAAAACCGAGACGGTCAAAAAGAGCTTTGACCGCCGCGGGTAATTCCGGTATTTTTCTACCAGCCGCCCGAACAGATAGCCCTGCAGAATGGAAGCAACCATAAAGAGGACATACTTCGGCTCACCCCACGCATAAAAGACCAGCGAAAAGAGGAGCAGGACGGCATTTTTAGCCCGACGCGGCGCTAAAAAATAGCACAGCAGCGTGAGCGGCAGAAAGTAGTAGAGAAACGGGATACTTGAAAACAGCATGCGCTGATCCCCCCGAAGCGATTACTGGATAGCTTCGTCAAAATCGATGACGGCAGCGGGATAGGAGGCAGTGAGGGTATCACGGAAGCTGTTGATCAGCTCCTCATCGCCGTACATTGCCACAACGACCTCGTCCACGGTTGCAACAACCAGCTTGTCGGGGAAGCCGCACATCCACTGGCGGGACTGAATGCTGTCACGCAGTGCCTGTGCCAGCGTCTTTGCATCGGCAGAGTTTTTGACATGGTAAGCGCCGCAGGTAAAGGTGTTCATGTTCATCATGTGGGAGATGGAGGCGGCGCTGTCGATGAGATCGACGCTGCCGGCAGGGAAGGACAGCATATAGTCGAGAGAATCGGTATCGGAAATACCGAACGCACCGGGCTTATCATCGGTGGGGTTTTCGGTATCACCGCCGGAAGCCGGGAACTTCTGATCCTCGGGGAGGCTGCTCCAGACCTTGTTGAGAACCTCCAGCGGATCGGTGACCTTGTTGCCGGCAGGGGTGCCGCCGTTATTGCCGCAGGCGGCAAAGGCAGCCACCATTACGGCGGCAAGCAGAATAGAAATAAGCTTTTTCATGGGAATTTCTCCTTCGTTTTTTAAGATATTTTTTGTATTGTCCAGACGCCCTGCTCATTTTGAGAAAGGGTCATGGTCTGAGTATTGACGGTCATGCGGTAGCTTTGCCCTGCCGCCGGCTGCGGGATCCTCCAAGAGACGGTGCAAGCCCCGCTGCCCTGCTGCGTCGCGCCCCATACGGATACGGCAGACCCCTGTGTGATCTGCACCTCGCCGGCGGAAACGGCAAGCTGCCATTCGCCGCGGCAGGAGAGGGTCAGTGTAAGCTCCAGCGGCTCATCGGAATACATGACCGGCTCCTCCACGGTGCGGGGAGCGGCGCTTTGCGTGACCGGTACCGACCGGCTGCCGATGACGGTATTCCCCACCGAAAGGCGGAGCGCACCGGACTGCTGCCACAGCACTGCGATGCCGAATACCAGCAGCAGCGCTGCCGCCATGGCGCCCCAACGGGCAAAAACGGGACGGCGTGGGGCGGGCAAGCCATTGGCAGCCTCCTGCAGAAGCTCGTCATCTATGCCGGTAACGGCTGCTGCCAGCGCCTCGTGCTTATTCATCGCTCCAACCCTCCCTGATGAGATACTGTGCCAAGCGGGTGCGGGTGCGCATCAGCATGGATTTGACCTTGCTTTCGGAAAATCCGAAGTGACCGGCGATCTGTGCGACCGGACGGCATTCAAAATACCGCTGAAGGAACACCTGCCGGGCGTCCTTGCTCTCGGTTCGCAGAAAATCGCTGAGAACATGAGAAAAGGCTGCCGCCTCCGCTTCGCTTTGCGGCTCGCTGCCGGAAGGCAGACATTCCGCCAGCTCCTCAAGGGAAAGCTCGGCTTCGCCACCGCCGCGCTTTTCGGCATTTGCCGCCGCGCGGCGGTTGAGCGCCAGATTGCGGGCAATGCGTCCGAGAAACGCTGCCAGAAAATGCGGGCGCTGCGGCGGGACGGAATTCCAGACTCGCAGATAGGTATCGCTGACATTTTCCTCGCTGTCCTCGCGGTTCGCCAGAATATTCATGGAGATCCGCATACAGTATGCCCCATATTTACGGGAAGTTTCAGCGATGGCCTCGGAACTGCGCTGCCAGTAAAGCTCGACGATCTTTTCGTCCTCCATCAGGCGCTCCTTTCCTGCTTCCTTTGAAGCGCCTTCACCCATATAGACAGGAAAAGCAGGGCGCCGGTTGCGTGGGAAGCAAAAATTTTTTTCAGAAAAACAATTTGACGGCTTTGAACGATGCAAAATCGCGGAAGCAGCAAAGGCTGCTTCGGTTTGTGTGGGACGGCAGCGGTTACGGAAGCAGCTCCAGACTGCCGCCGTCCTCAAGGGTGTGCCCCTCCAGAAGCAGGAGTTTTTCCGCCAAAAGGCGGGAGAAGCCCCCGATGACCGCCGCCGTAGCAATGATCTCCTCCGCCCGATCGGTATCCAGCATGGACGGCTCCTCGTCCTCATGCTTGAGAATGGTAGCGCAGGCGGCGCGCACCTCCTGCGTAAAATAGCGGGCGGCAAGACTGTGACGGGCGATATACTCGGTATAGACTGCACACAGCTCCTCCTCGGAAAGCTCCGACGGAATGAGGCGCTGCACCAGCGAAATGCTGAGTCCCTGCTTGAACGTGCAGATCATGATGAGGTAGGCAAGATGAATGCGGTAATAGCGCTTTCTGACCGGCCCCGGCATGGCGCGGGTGCGGACATAATTATTGATGGCGGCAGCGGTGACCGCTTCCTCCTCCTTTAATTCGGGGGGGAGATAATCGAGATAGCCGCGCAGCAGGGTAACGACCTGCTCCATATACAGCCCGATATCGGGGATCTCCTCCCATGCGGGAAGATGATAGCGGTTGAGGTAGCGATCCCAGCGACGCAGCTTGCCCGCTATCAGATCTTTATCAAAGTTCACGGCAGTACACCTCTCTTCGGGCGTTATTATACCACAGCAGCAGCGCTCTCGCAAGATTTTGCGGCGCGGCGCATCGCTTGACATAATGAATAAAATGTTGTAATCTAATATATTATATTAGATTGAAAGAAGGTCGATCCTTTTGTATGAGATCTTTACCGATACCGCAGCCAATCTGGACGGCAGCCTGCTGAACGAGCTGGGCGTGGGACTGATTCCTTTTTCTTTTTTCTATAATGGTGAGGAGCATCGGGTAACAAGCCTTGATACCTTTGACGGGCATGCCTACTATGACATGATGCGTGCCGGCACTGAGGTGACGACCTCGCTGGTTGACCCGCAGCGGTACATTGACGGCTTTACCCCGCTGCTGGAGACCGGACGGGATATCCTGTTTGTAGGTATGTCCGGCGGCATCAGCGGAAGCTACGCCTCCGCCGAGGTTGCCGCAGCGACCCTGCGGGAGGAGTTCCCCGAACGGAAAATCCGGCTGGTGGATACCCTTTCGGCTTCGCTGGCGGAGGGACTGCTGGTGATCAAGGCGGTGGAATCCCGCGCCGAGGGGCTTTCGCTTGACGAAACAGCCGACCGGCTGCTGGAAAGCCGTCACCGTATGTGTCAGGTCTTTACGGTGGGAAACCTGAAGTACCTCAAGCGAGGCGGACGCATCAGCAACCTGAAGGCTGCCGTGGGCACCGTTTTGCAGATCAAGCCGCTGCTGAAGGGCGACCCGGAAGGAAAGATCGTCTGCTTTGGGCAGGTACGGGGACGAAAAAAATCCATTGAGATGATGGCGGAGCAGTACGACCGCTATGCCGAAAATGCCGAAGCGGAAACCATCGGCATTGCGCACGCCGACTGTCCGGAGGACGCCGAGGCGCTGATTGCGCTGCTGAACCGCAGCCACCCGCCGAAGAATGTGATCCTTGCCTGCTATGAGCCGATGACCGGCGCTCATGTGGGTCCCGATGCGCTGGCGCTGTTCTTCTACGGGAAAAAGGAATTCCGCCCTGCAATGAAGTGAGTTGTTCGGCGTTGTGGCATATAATTCTGTAATGCTGAATAAATTTTCGTCATTGACGAACATATATTATTGCCCCCACCCTGCATGGGGGCTATAATTACAGGTACCATTATTCTATTTTCAGATAATCGAAACCGGAGCAAAAAACGGAGAGCAACATGACCAGACCTGCGGCAAAACTGCATAACGATCGAATAGCTTCCGACAGGGGGCGGCTGTGGGCATTGGCCGTGCTGCTGCTGGCGGTCTTTTTTGCGTCCTTCTTTTTGGGGCGGTACGGTGTTTCGCTGACGCCGGGGCAGTTTCTCGGTTTGATGGCGGAGGGACTGCAGCGGCTGCTGACCGCCGCCGTGAACTGGGTGGGCAAGCCCTTTGGCTTTGCCGCTGAGCGGCTGTTTGCCGTACCTGTGACGTGGGAGCCGATCATGGAAACGATCGTGCTGAATATCCGTATGCCGCGTATCCTCATGGCGTGTCTGGTGGGCTGCTGCCTTGCCTCCGCCGGCGCGTGCTATCAGGGTGTTTTTCAAAACCCGATGGCGGCGCCCGACCTGCTGGGCGCCTCTACCGGCGCATGCTTCGGCGCCGCGCTTGCCATACTGCACGGTCGTTCCTCTGCCGTTATTATGCTGTACGCCTTCTTTTTCAGCCTGCTGACGGTGCTGCTGGTCTTTGTGATCGGTCAGCGCGCGCCGGGGCAGAAGACCGTAAACCTGATTCTTGCCGGCATCATGGTCAGCTCGCTGTTTTCAGCAGGGACCTCCTATATCAAGCTGGTTGCCGATCCCGGCAGCAAGCTGCCGGAGATCACCTACTGGCTGCTCGGCAGTCTGAACGGCGCAACGTGGAAGGGGCTGCGGCTGGGTATGCCGGTCATTCTCGCCGGTACGCTCGTGCTGATCATGCTTCGCTGGAAGTGCAACGTTCTGACGCTCTCGGACGATGAAGCGCGCTCTCTCGGCGTGGATCTCAAAAAGATCCGCGCATTGATCATCGTCGCGGCTACGGCGGTGATCGCCTCGTGCGTGTCCATGTGCGGGCAGGTCGGCTGGGTGGGACTGCTGGTGCCGCATGTGTGCAGGCTTCTGTTCGGAAACAGCCACGCAAGGCTGCTTCCGGCGTGCATCAGCTGCGGCGCGTGCTTCCTGATGATTGTAGACACCCTCGCGCGCACGATCAGCGCGGCGGAGATTCCG
>USBC01000054.1 GCA_900552845.1 uncultured Oscillospiraceae bacterium
ATGCGGCCGCCCCGCTTGAGGTATTCGAGGGTATCCACCAGCGCCACAACAACGATTTTTTTCTTCTCTTCCTCCAGAACCTGTGCGATTTCCTTTGCGGGCATTCCTGCCTCCAAAAGGCGGAACGCAAGCTCCACCAGAATCCCAGTACCCATCGCTGCACTGGTGCTGTCCACAACATAGATGTTTTCATACTCCGCCGCCGCGATCATGGCACTTTGATATGTGCCGGAAAACCGAGATGCAAGGGTGATGACAACGGCGGCTTCCTCCGCCTGCTTGACCTTTTCATATTCCTTCATAAAGGCGTCCGGCGTTGCCTGACTAGTGGTGGGAAGCACATCACTTTCAATGAGCTTTTCGTAAAATGTTTTGTTATCAATGGTTAGACCATCAATGTATTCCTCCTGTCCGAAATGAACGGTGAGGGGTACCGTAGATACCCGTGCTTTGATCTCAGGAACTAGATCCGCAGTGGAATCAACAATAATCCTTGTTTTCAATTTCGTCAATCTCCTATTCTTCGCTGTTTTGAGCGATAGCCTCAAGACTTCTGCTGATGGCAGAAAGGCTGAGGTAAAATGCCGCTCGTTCGTCCTCTGTGAGGGTATGGCTGACCGTATCAAGGACAGCACTGATTTTCTCCGCAATTCGTTTGCCGACCTCCTGACCTTTTTCAGTCAAGAGTAAAGGACTTCTGTACCGTTTCGTCCACTCGGAATTCCGGACGATAAATCCATTGCTTTCAAGATACTCCAACGCACGGGAGATGGTCGCCTTGTCCTCCTCGCAATGCTCACACAGCTCTGCCGAGGTCACGCCGTTCAGCAAATAAATGTAGTACAGGCAGGATACATGGGCGCTTCTCAGGTGATACGCAGCCATCTCCTGATTTTTTATCCTTCGGATATTGCGGCTGATTCGGTTAATTAAAACCGTAAATGTCTCAAATCTTTCCTGCATGGTTACCTCCCGCCTCCAAAAATGTTGAAATTTCAACATGTGGATCTTATCATAAAAATGTTGAAATGTCAACATTTCTCTCTGCTGCATGCGGACTGCATTTTCAGAAACACCGTGAGCAGGAGCGGCAAGGCGATCCGTAGTCTTTGCATCACAGGGATATCCCCCCAAAAAGCAATCCTCCGCACGCCTTGGCATACGGAGGATTGCTTGCAGTTAGAAAAATTCCGGTTGGGGGTCACCCGTTTTGATTACAGCTTTGCCAGCTTGCTGCGGCAGCTGCGGCAGACATACTTATCGTCATAGGTCGCCAGCTCTTCCTTGGAGCCGCAGAAAATGCAGCAGGGAAGATACTTTTTAAGAATGACCTGATCGCCGTCCACATAGATTTCAACATCACTGTGAATGTCGATGCCAAGGGTGCGGCGCAGCTCGACGGGAAGTACGATGCGTCCAAGGTTGTCAACCTTTCTTACGATGCCAGTAGATTTCATTTTAAATTTCCTCCTTAAGATAGGTGGTGATTGGTTGGGTTTTTAAGATGGCTTTTTTCTCGGTTTTTCTCGCCTTTCGTGCTTATTGTACTATTATTTACCATAAAAGACAAGAGGAAAAATATGAATTTTATCAAAATATGTGGATAATTTTCGCCGATTTTTTCCGTGCTTTTTAATGAAAATCCACAAAATAGACGAAATCAAAAAATGGCGCAGATTCCCATTATTCGATAATTCCAAACATATCCCGCCGAAATTGCCGAGAAAAAAGTCGATTTTTCTTCGATTTTTCAAATGTCTCGATTCTCACCATTTTCCGCTACCGAAGGAGGGTGCCTGACTGTGATGAATGTCATTCTTGTCGGAATGCTGATTTTCTCGCTTGTTACCGCCGCTGTTACCGGGCGAATGGAGGCGCTTTCCTCGGCGGCGCTTTCCGGCTGCGGAGATGCCGTCGCCCTTTCCGTATCGCTTGCCGGCATGCTCTGTCTGTGGAGCGGTCTGATGGAGATCGCCCGCCGCTGCCGGCTTACCGAGGCACTGGCAAAGCTGTTCCGCCCCGTCACACGCATTTTGTTCCCTACGGTCCGGCAGGACAGCGATGCCATGTCCGCCATCTGCATGAATTTATCCGCTAATCTGCTGGGGCTGGGGAATGCCGCCACCCCGCTGGGGCTTGCCGCCATGCGGGAGCTGCAAAAGGGAAACCCTGACCCGGCGATCGCCAGCAATCCCATGGTGACCTTCGTGGTACTGAATACTGCCTCGCTCCAGTTGGTTCCCACCACCTGCGCCGTGCTGCGCCAGCAGGCGGGCAGCGCCGCCCCCATGGAAATATTGCCCGCCGTGTGGCTGACCGGAGCTGTCGCCCTTGCCGCCGCCCTGCTGACCGAGCGTCTGCTGCGGGGAAAGGAGCACCGCCATGGGCTTTAGTGCGTGGGTCGTTCCGCTGCTGATTACGGGGCTGTTCGGCTGGGGACTGTGCTCCGGCGTTGATGTGTTCGATTGCTTTTTGAAAGGCGCCGGAGAGGGACTGCGCACCGCCGTCTCGGTCACTCCTGCGCTGGTTTGTCTGCTTACCGTTGTTTCCATGCTTCGCGCAGGCGGCGCTCTTGAGATCATTACCGGCTTTCTGCGTCCCGCTGCCGAAGCACTCGGCTTTCCGGCAGAGGTACTGCCGCTGGCACTGCTGCGTCCCGTTTCCGGCAGCGGGGGAACTGCCCTGCTGCATCAGCTCTTGGCACAGTACGGCGCAGACAGCTTTATCGGACGGGTGGGCAGCGTCCTTGCCGCCGCCTCAGAGACCACCTTCTATGCCATCGCCGTCTATTACGGGGCAGTGGGGGTGCGCCGTACCCGGCATACTCTTGCCGCTGCCCTGACCGGTGATGCCGTCGCTGCTTTGGTCAGCGCCCTTGCCGTCCGCTGGCTGCTGGGGGTGTGACCCGCCTCATCAGAGGGAAACGGTATCCAGATAACGCAGGAAGAAACTGCCGTCCGGTCGCGTCATAACGGAGTAACGGGTCCGGAAGTCGCCAATTTTATAGGGATTTTCATAATATACATTGCCGTGTAGTTCGTAACTGACGCTTACCTCGGATCTTTCCCGATCAAATTGAACCTCCGTGTTTCTGCAAGCCGGAGTATTCCCCCACCCAAAGCCGGACCAGAACACATACTCCTCGGTCTCGGGAACATAGGTATCTTCACCAAACTCATAATCCGGAATATCGAGCACCTCCTCTGCCATCTGCTGTACCTTTTCTTTTGGGAAATGGTAACGACCCTCATCATCTATGGTGACAAAATCATGGTACAGGTATTTCTCTTCCTCCATGAACATTACCGTACTTAAGATAAAAAGATGGACCTGCCGGTCCTCCAGCGGATAGGCGGAGCTTCCCAGGATATCCCCGGAGTAAAAAGCAAAGTTAGTCAGCTGCGCGGTCAGAACCTCTGAGGAGGTTTGCAGTTCCTCCAGCATTGCGTCCCAGTCCAATGCAGCCTTTCCCTGCGGGGCGGTGCTGGCACAGGCGCAAAGGCTAAAGCAAAGAGCCAGAATAATTGCAGGTGAGAATATCTTTTTCATGGCGTTTTCTCCTATATGTTTTTTGCTGCGGTGGCAGGTTTTCTATCATTTTACCATGGGCGTCGCAGGCGGGCAACGGAAAATTTCAGGGCGGTGGCGCCTGTTCCACGCCGATACCCGCCCGCTCTCACAATTTTTTAACAAATTCTCCACAATCGGCGCTTTGCAAAAGCCTCTGCCGGTGTTATAATATAGGGTAGGAAATTATACCTTCGCTTGGCAAAGCCGCAATCAATCCCGTCAGGCAAGAGGTTCCCTCACCCGATCCCATCGGGGAGGTTTACTGCAAGGAGGAAATAGCATGATGGACAAGATATTGGTAGCCGATGATGACCTGAATATCTGTGAGTTATTGCGGCTCTATCTGGAAAAAGAGGGCTTCGAGGTGGTTATGGCACATGACGGCGAGGAGGCTGTCGCCAAATTCGAGAGCGAAAAGCCATCTCTGATTCTATTGGATATCATGATGCCCAAATTAGACGGCTGGCAGGTCTGCCGCCAGATCCGCCAGAAGAGCGACTGTCCCATCATTATGCTCACTGCCAAGGGCGAGACCTTTGATAAGGTGCTCGGTCTGGAGCTGGGCGCCGATGACTATGTTGTTAAGCCCTTTGATACCAAGGAGATCGTCGCCCGCATCAAGGCGGTGCTGCGCCGCAGCGGACCTGCCGGCACGACCGGCGGCGAGGTCAAGGAGGTCAATTACGATAAGCTCTCCGTCAATATGACCCGCTATGAGCTGAAGGTGGACGGCAAGGTTATTGACGCACCTCCCAAGGAGCTGGAGCTGTTGTTCCACCTTGCCAGCAATCCCAACCGCGTCTTTACCCGCGATCAGCTTCTTGATGAGGTTTGGGGCTTCGAGTATTACGGCGACAGCCGCACCGTCGATGTCCACATCAAGCGCCTGCGCGAAAAGCTGGAGGGCGTCAGCGATCAGTGGAGTCTCAAGACGGTCTGGGGCGTCGGCTATAAGTTTGAGGTCAAGGAATAAGAAAAGGAATACCAATGAAAACAACGCAGAAGACCCTGATGGGCAAGTACTATTCGGTGTGCTGTGCCATCATTCTGCTCAGCATGGTGCTGGTCGGTTCCATCTTTATGGTGCTGGCAAATGACTATCTGCGGGAGGAAAAGATCAGCCTGCTGGAGAAAAATGTGACCCAGGCCGCCCGCCTCACCATGGAAAATTACGCCGCCCACGAGTACCGCTATGTCAGCAGCGATACCCTGCAGCCGGTGTATGCCGTGCTGGGCACCGCGATCGAGGCAGATATCTATCTTTCCGATAATAAAGGCAATATCCTCATCATGGCGCACACCACCGATAGCACCGTGCCGCAGTCGGTGCCGCAGGAGATACTGGAAAGCCTCTCCAAAACGGGCAGCTATCAGGGCTCGGTCACCATGACCGGCACCGGCGAGAATCCGCGCTACGCCGTTGCCACCCCCGTGGTAGATGAAAACGGCTTACTGGTGGGGGCGGTGATGGCGACCGCCCGTGCCGCCAACCGCGCCCTTGCCGGCGATATGCTGCAGATGTTCCTCATTGCTGCCATTGTTGTACTGGTGGTCAGCTTTATCGTCATTTACTTTGTCACCACCAGTCTGGTCAACCCCCTGCGGCAGATGGCTGCCGCCACCCGTGCGTTTGCCAAGGGCGATTTCTCGGTGCGGGTGCCGGTGGAGGGTGATGACGAGATCGGGCGGCTTGCCTCTGCTTTCAATAACATGGCAACCGAGCTGGCGCTCACCGAATCGGCACGCCGCAGCTTTACTGCCAATGTCAGCCACGAATTAAAAACCCCCATGACAACCATCGGCGGCTTTGTCGATGGCATTCTGGACGGCACCATTCCGCCGGAGCGGCAGAACCATTATCTTCGCATCGTGTCCAGCGAGGTGCAGCGGTTGTCTCGTCTGGTGCGGAATATGCTCACTCTCAGCCAAATCGAGGTGGGCGAGCGCACCATTCAGCTGACCGAGGTGGAGATCACATCTCTTGTTACCAATACCCTTATCGGGTTTGAGCAGCGGCTGGAGGAAAAGCGCATCGAGGTGGAGGGGTTGGATACCGACCGCTACTGGGTGCTGGCTGATGCCGATCTGATTCAGCAGGTGGTGTACAATCTCATTGATAACGCCGTCAAATTCGTCAATGAAGGCGGCACGCTTTCCTTCGACTTTTATACCGAAGGAGAGAATATTATGGTAGCGGTGCGGAATACCGGCACCGGTGTTCTGCCGGAGGAGATCCCGCGGCTGTTCGACCGGTTCTATAAGACCGACCGCAGCCGCAGTCTGGATAAAAACGGCGTGGGACTGGGACTTTCCATCTGCCGCACGATTATGAATATTCATGAGGGCGAAATTTTTGTCCGCAGCCAGCCCGGTGAATACACCGAGTTTGTATTTGGCTTGAAGGCGGACCCCGCCCATTACAAAAAAGGCGTAAACCGTAAAGCCCCGCCGGTCGATGCCAGCTTTACCACATTGCCGGAAGCACCCGCTGCCGGACGGGAGGAGAAACAGCATGATAAACCGCAGCAATGATAACAACTACCACTGGGATTACGAGGACTACCAGGGAAACTATGGACAAAGCCCTGCCCGCGGCAAAAAAAACAGCAACCGCGGGCTGCGGGTGTTCCTCATCATGATGGGCGCTGTGGTACTGCTGGTGGGGGCGCTGTGCATCGGCGCCGCCGTTTGGGGCAGCAGACCTGCCCCGCAGCCGGATCAGGATTCGTCCATCGGCAATGAGCTGGAGCACCTGCCGGAGATTGACCAGCAGAATAAGCCAGATGACAGCGTGCCGGAGCAGACCGAGGACGGACTGCTGACCCCCGCCGGCATCTATAAAAAGTGCGCGCCCTCCGTCGTGGGCATCGTCAGCTACAGCAGCAGCACTACGGCACAGGGCAGCGGCATCATTCTTTCGGAAAACGGATATATCATTACCAATGCCCATGTGGTCAGCGGCGGAGAGCAGTATGAGGTCGTCCTGCAGAACGGCGACAGCTACGATGCCACCCTCATCGGCGCCGATAACCAAAGCGACCTTGCCCTGCTGAAGATGCAGAAACCGCCCGAGGGGCTGGTCGCCGCCACCTTCGGCAACAGCGATGAGCTGGAGGTTGGCGAGATGGTCGTTGCGATCGGCAATCCCGGCGGTCTGGCGCTGGCTTCTACCCAGACAGTCGGCTATATTTCGGCGGTCAAGCGGACCATCACTACCGAGCTGGGATATACCATGGTCTGCATTCAGGCAGATGCCGCGATCAACCCCGGCAACAGCGGCGGCCCGCTGATCAATACCTACGGACAGGTGGTCGGCATCACCTCCAGCAAGCTGGTGGAGGAGGGCTATGAGGGAATCGGGTTTTCTATCCCGATCAATACCGCGCTGCCCATTCTGGACGATTTGATGCAGCACGGCAGAGTGACCGGCAGAGCGCAGCTCGGCATCACCGTCGTTGAGGTGAGCAGCAGTGAAGCAAGCTACTACGGTATTCCCATGGGTCTGCAGATCCGTTCCATCAATGAAGACAGCGATGTTGGCAGACAGGGCGCTGAGGTTGGTGATATCATCACCTCTATTGATGGTTGGGCGATCACCAGCCGCACCGATTGCAGCGATATTCTGGCGCAGCATCAGCCCGGAGATACCGTCGAGATTTCTCTTTACCGCGCCAGCCGCACCGGTCGCGGTCAGACCTTTACCATCACTGTGACCCTGCTGGGGTCGTAAGCATAAAAAGCCGCCTGCGGGCGGCTTTTGCCCTCTTGTGCCATATTACCTAAAAGCCGGATCAATCTCGGGCAAACCTGCCAATGGCATTTTGGCATGGGGTATCGTATAATAAAGGCGGAGAAAACAACCCGCATCGACACAGTTAAGGAGGTGCCGAATAATGAAAAAGAGGATACTGGCTGCGCTGCTGGCTTTTTCCATGCTGCTCACCACCGCCTATGCTATGCAGATCTATGCGGACGGCAGCGACCTTGGGTGGCAGGAGCCGCTGACGTTGGAGGTAGAAAGCGGCGACAGCATCGATAATGTCAAGCAGAAGATCCAGGACAAGAACGGTATCGCACCGGATCAGCAATACCTGTATTTCAGCGGTAAGTTTTTGGCGGACGGCCGTACCTTGGCGGATTACAATATCCAAAAGGAAAGCACCTTGCAACTGACTACCTTTTTGGAGGTAGCCGATTCAAAAAACCTGTCTGATGCTCTGACTTCCGATACCGCGGTCATCCGCTTGACCGGGGATATTGAGATTACCGCCTATATGACGGTACAAAGAGCGGTGACCATCGATCTGAACGGCCACTTACTGAAAACAACCAGCGGGGTCAGCAACTTGATCCATGTCACCCAAAATGGAGAGCTGACGCTGATTGACAGCAATCCCAATGCCGTTCACAAGTTCGATAAGAGCAACGCCCTGTGGAAGCTGGCGGCAGAGGATGCCGAGGGTGAAAACATTGTCGAGATAAAGGGCGGCGCCATCACCGGCGGCAGCTACTACACCGGCGGCGGTATCTATGTGAGGAAAGGCGGCACGCTCCTTATGCGGGGCGGCAATATCGTGGGTTGTACGGCGCGCGAGGGCGGCGGTGTTCATGTGGAAGATGGCGGCAGGTTCGAGATGTCCGCCGGGACCATTACCGGCTGCGTGGCACAGTCTGCGAATGATGACGCCTGTGGAGGCGGTATCTGCAATATCGGCACGACAGTCCTCTCCGGTACGGCAGCCATACGGGATTGCCGCGCGCTCCAAAGCGAAGCAGATTACGTATACGCCGGCGGCGGTATTTTCAGCGTTCGCAGCCTTACCATTCGGGATAAAGTAACGGTAAGCGGCTGCGCGGCGCATAAGGAAAGCGGCGCCATGTGGATCGAGGGCGGCAACCAGAACGACAGCCCGACCGAGATCACCGGCGGTACATTTGAAGGCTCCGTGAAGAATGCGGCAGCCATCAGCGGAGGTACTTTCCGCGGCAAGGTATGGAATAGCGGAACCCTCTCCGGCGGGCAGTTTGCCGGCACGGTGGTGAACCGCGGTACGATTACAAACGGTACTTTTAGTGGCGAAGTGACCAACGAGAGCGGTCGTTCTTTCGGCACCATCTCCGGCGGTATTTTTAATGGAAAGGTAACAAATATCAACGACACAAGCGCTCCGGAAGAAACGCCGGGCAGAATTTCCGGCGGTACCTTTAACGGGGAGGTCATCGGGGCTTATACAGTCGCCTTTTTGTCAGATGGCGAAAATACCGCTCCACCCCAAATTCGTGCCAACGCCCCTGCCGCCCGACCTGCCGACCCCACCAAAGAGGAACATCATTTTGATGGCTGGTACAAGGGCGAAGAAAAATGGAACTTTGCCGATGCCGTGACCGAAGCCCTGACCTTGACGGCAAAATGGACGGCGAACCGGTACACCATCACCTTTAAGCCGGAAAATGGCGGGGAAGATATTATTATCACGCAGAATTACGGCACCGCCATTACCGTACCGGCAAACCCCACCAAAACGGGTTACACCTTTGCAGGGTGGGATCGTGAGATCCCCACTGCCATGCCAGCGGGGGATATGACCATCACCGCCCGGTGGACGGTAAACCAATACACCATCACCTTTAAGCCGGAAAACGGCGGGGAAGATATTGTTATCACGCAGGATTACGGTACCGCCATTACCGCACCGGCAAACCCCACCAAAACGGGTTTCACCTTTGCAGGCTGGGATCGTGAGATCCCAACTACCATGCCGGCAGGGGACATGACCATTACCGCCCTGTGGAATGGGAACGGGATCAGTGTTATTGTAAGGCTTCCGTCGGAGGACGACAAAGACGGGGTGGAGATCGGTGCGATTCATCGGTGGGGTGCGTGGCGCTCCAACGGGGACGGGACGCATACCCGCCGCTGCATGGTAAGCGGCTGTCTGGAGCAGCAGAGTGGAAAGTGCCATGGCGGAACGCCGAACTGCACCCAGCGGGCAAGCTGTATCCTGTGCGGGGCAAAATACGGCAAGACCGATCCCAACCATCATGCGGCGCTGGAAAAGCTGGAGGCGATAGCCGCAACGGCGGCGACCGGCGGCAGAGTGGAATGCTGGCATTGCACGGCTTGCGATAAGTATTTTGCTGATGCGAACGGTCAAACGGAGATTACCTTGGAGGATACCATAACCGAAATCGTGCCGCCCGGCATCATACAGGGCAATGACGCCCTGTGGAAAAAGGGTGAGGGTGGTACGCTGACCTTCCGTTCCAATGCGGCGTATGAGGATTCTGCCGAAGTACTGGTAGACGGTACGCTGTTGACTGCCGAAAGCTATGAAAAGCGGGAGAGCGAGGGCAATATCGTCGTGGAGCTGCGGGAAAGCTATTTGGAACAGCTGACTGTAGGGACGCACACGCTGGTGATCCGCTCGGCAAGGGGAGATGCCGCAACCCAATTTACCGTGGAGGCAGCGCTCGATGAGAGCCGTCCGGTAAGCTGGGGGGTCTATGCAGCGGCGGCTGCTGCCTTTGCGGCAGGCACCTGCATCGCTATCGCTTCGCTTCGCCGCAAAAAGGCGAACTAAGCACCATTTACCGCTCATAGTGATTTGAATAGCCGCCCGAGGGCTGCCTGCTGAAGCGCAGGGGTTCCCGGGCGGTTTTTCTGCCGTATTTCTTCCACCATCTCCCAAAGCTGAAAATTTTTTGTAAAGGTTTGTGCGAATTGAGCGCTTCTATTGCAAATTTCTCTCGATTTGCCGGTATTAGTGGGAGAGCCTTCGGGCGGAGCGCATGACAGCACAAAAACCGGCGTGGGGGGGGGTTAGCAGAAACCCCCCCCCCCCCCCCCGCGGACCCGGGCCCCCCCGCCCCGGGCGGCCCGAGGCCCCC
>USBC01000055.1 GCA_900552845.1 uncultured Oscillospiraceae bacterium
CGCTGGCATAATCCGATGCTCCGATTTTTTTGCAAAGTGCTGCACCCGCCTTGCCGAAAAAACAGCCCCTTTACATGTATGCCGGGTCTGCCAGCACCAACCGCGTCAGACAGCCGCTTTGGGTGTAGATGATCTTCACCTGATACGCCGCCATCAGCAGATCTCCGGTCACACCGGTCTGCAAATAGACTGCCCGACCGGGGTGAATGTTCACCAAGCCGGGGACGGCGACCCGCACGCTGCGAATGCCTGCCTGCCCCTTCATAATCCGCCGGTAACCGTCCAGTGCGGGTCTGCCGGTATATTCGGGGGCCGGGATCACATAGCGGTTGCGGCGCACCTGCAGCTCATTGCCAAAGGGGTTGTTGTAAAGCTGGGAGTATGCGCCGCCGACATCACGGTACACAATACTGGAAAGCGCACTGCTTCGCCGTGTGGTATATTCCAGCGAGCAGTAGCGTGCCACACCGGTTTTGGTCACCTCATTGCTGATGATAAAGGGATCGTCACCGGTCAGCGCCTCCACAACCAGCCGGTTATCCGCCGTCATGTGGGGGTCTCGCCCATACAACCGGAAGCATAGGATCGAAAACGCCTCCCAAATGGAATGCCCCTTATTCAGCTGGAAGGTCGCGGCACTGGCGGAGGTATCGGGCAGCGTCAGCGCCGTAAAGCCCAACGGCTTTATCTCGGCGTTAAAATATCCCTGCGCCGTCAGGTCGGTGTAGGTCTTGGGCAAAGCCTCATTATCACACAGCAGGGCGCCGGGGGTGCGGGCACTGATGCTCACAAATGCTCCGCCCCCGTCCACCGAGCGAACCAGTTCATCGCAGAAGCCTGCAAACAGTACCTCGGTATCATGCTTTACCTGAATTCGGGTCAGGTCGTCCAGAACGCCCTCGTGCGGCAGAGTGATATCCAACTGCGCCGCAGGGGAATCCCACGCCCTTGTTATGACCATCGAGCATGGCTCATACAGCTTGATGGTCTCATTCCCCGTCGTCAGTCCCATCAGTTCAATCGACATAGCGCGTTCCCTCCCGGTCGGTGGAGGCGATCAGCTCGGTGAATTCCGCTGTGTAGCGCAGCACCGTGCCGTCCCCCTCTCCTACCATCTGCAGGGCGGCAGGGTAGGCGACCACCACCCCCATGCCGGGGATCCGCAGCCGACCTGCCGTGGATTGCCACATCAGCGCCTCCAGCGCAGTGTATTGACTTTTGGCGTCCTCGCCGTAAAAGCACCCTTCTGCCCGAATGACCCGCCTCGCCAGCCCCAAGTTCTGGTGAATGGGTCCGTACTCCGGGCAGTGGGCGGTGGCAAGCCGGGTTTCGGTCGTCACCGTTATTTTTTCCGGGTTGTGCGGAAAGGTAAAGGTTTTATAGCTCATCGTCGTCATATCTCATCGCTCCCTTCCTCAATACAGCGGCTCGCCGCAGCGATCCATTTCGGGAGCCAGCCGCTGCCGGCGGCGCTGCAAGGCGCTTAATTCCGTTTCCAATGTCGCTGCGTCCTGTAAAGGCACTTCCCTTATCATGTCTTTTTGCTCTATGCGGGTCGTCCCTTCCCGCCGCAGGGTGACAGCGTCCTCCGGTCTCCGCACCGCTGCCGCTGTGGTTTTCGTCTCCTCTGCCATCACCGTTCCCCCCCTTCGGCTCCCGTGACGGCACCCTCACAGCACCGCGCAAAGCTCTCCGCGCGGCGGCGCTGCCGGTCGCTCAGCCGTCCGGCGGGCGCCCCTGCGCCCTTTTTCCTCTCCTTCGGCATTGCGCTCTCCCACTCCCCGCCGGTCGCGCCCTGCCGCCCTGCGGCGGTGGCGTCCTTCGGACGCCGCACCGCCGCCGCACTCAGATCTCTCTCATTTATCTCCCGCATCGCCGCTGCCCTCCGTCCGCTGCCGTGCCGTCAGAGTCGCCCGCAGCCAGATCAGCGGCCGGCGGCTCTCCTCCTCCACAGCAGTCCACTCGCAGCCGGTGTACACCACCGTCTGACCGTTTCTTGTAATTTTCACGCTAAAATTACTCATTGTATTAAAATCCGCCGGTTTCTCCCACCGGATCTGCTCCAACTGCACGGTATGCGTTACCGTATCGGGCAGCAGCGCCAGCGGCTCGGTGCTGCCGTAGGGGCGTACCGCCATCACCGCGCGGCTGCTTTTCACCGAATAGCCCGCAGCATGCGCCAGCACCGTCCCGCCGCACTCCACGGCAATGCCTCCCAGCGTGTTCATCTGGCTCATACGCTTTCCTCCTCGTCGGAGGCGGTCTCTGCCAGTTCGCAGTACACCGTCAGCACACCCTGTCGGGCAAAGGCGCCGCACCCCCGCATAAAACCGACCTCGCCCCACTCCAGACCGGCAGCCTCGCAGGGAAAGTCGCCCCGCAGTGTCAGCGCCGTCAGACGGTCGCTCAGCGTCTCCACCGCCTCCATGCTGTCACGGTGCAGGACGGTCAGCCGCAGTCCCACCTCCAGCAGCAGCGGACTGCCGCCCAGTGTTGCCTCACTACGCTTGACCCGATGATCGCTCAGCACCAGTGTGGTCATCTCGGCGGCAAGGGGACGCCGCACCGAGGGCATACTGTAAAGGATTTCGCTTTCCGGCAGCAGGGGAGCAAGGTACGCTGCCAGCTGCTGCCGCAGATCCATCAGGCTTGTCACTTGCATGCTGTCACCTGCCCAAAGTAGAATTTTCTGCCGTCCGGCTCGCCTGCCGCCGCAAGATACTCCTCACACAGCGCCTTTGCCGCCGCAAGGGTCGTGCGGTTCACCAGCGCCGCCGCCCCTACATGGGGCAGGCTGCTGCCGCTCATCTGCGCCAGACACCAGCGGTAATAGGCAAGCGCCGCCGCAGCGGAGCCGAGAGGCTCCGCCGCGGGAAGCGCCGACCGCCGACGGGCGGTCAGCTCCTCCATGGCGTCGTGGCAGTAGGGCAGGCAGGCACGCAGCTCCGCTCCGGCAAGACCGGAAAACACCGCGAATTTTTGCAGGATCATTTCAATATCCATCGTTCTGCCTCCTTTTCTGTCATTGGGGTTAGGTTAAGCGGTTTTCAGGGTCATGATCTTTACCGCATCGGGGAAGACCATCGAGAAGCCTGCGGTGGAGGTCACGGCGGCGCGCTCCAGCTGGCAGTCGATCAGACGGTCGGCGTCCACGGTAACGGGGTCGCCCACCACCATTTCCAGCGCATAGCGGCGGTCTAGGGCAATAATGGTGCCATTGGCAACGGCGTCGCTGACGATCATCTCGGCACCGAGAGGGGTGCCCAGCTTGCCGGTATTCTGGAAATGCAGACCGGTCACGGGGTCGCTGAAGGCGGAAAGCGCCAGAATATCGGCGGCGGTCTTGGCATTCACCAGCAGGGTGTTCATCTGGTAGGCGGTAAACTTGCTCCACAGGGTGATGAGATCGCTGTAAGCAAGGGTGGCAGCGGCGGTGGTCAGCTTCTGGGGCACGCTGCCGGTGGAGCCGTCGCCGTTCACCAGCACATCAACGGCGTCCTTCATTTGGCAGCGGGCGATCTCCGCTCCGATGCGGCGCAGCGCCAGAGTAAAGAGATCCAGCCGCTGGAACTTGACCGCCTCGTAGGAGGCACGCAGCATTCTGCCGCGCTTTTTCAGGGCGGTGGTCTTGTCCTTCAGGCTGATGGTGGTGGCGGAAAGCGACGCCGCTTCGGCGGTCACATCGGCTTCCAGATCGTCATCGGTGGTCAGCCCGCGGTAATCGGTGGCGGAGATAAAGGTGCGCGCCGCCACCACGCTGCTCAGCGGGTCGTTTTCCTCCATGCCCTGACGGACGGCTCTCATCAGGTATTCGGGGAACAGCACGGCACTCTGCCCGTTCTGGAAGAACTTTTCCAGTGTGCTGGAGCGGCTGCCGCCCACCTGAATGTCAAAGCGCTTGAGCTGCCGCTGGAAGGCGTCCAGACTGCCCAGCTCGGTGCCGCGGTAGTTCTCGGTGGGGTCAAGGCGTTCCAGGCGCTCGGCAAAGCTGTCATTGCTGCCGCGGTACAGTGATTTGGTGATATTCAGCTCTTTGTAGTTGTTATTCATCGTCATTTCTCCTTTTTTGTCATCAAATGCAGAACGGACGGTTGTCCTCGTTCTTCGGTTCGGTCGGGGCGGTCTGCACCGTCGGCGCAAAGCGCCGCTCGGTCTGCCGCTTCATCAGCTCTGCCAGCGTTTCCAGCTCGGCGACCGTCAATGCCGCCATGCTTTTTTCCAGCAGCGCAGGGGAAAGCTCCGGCTGTGCCAGCATCGTCCGGCAGCGGATCTTTTGACACAATGCCTGCCGGTAGCGGTCGGCGTCCTCACTTTGGCGCTCCAGCAACGCAATATGCTTCCGCAGTCCGGCGGCAGCAGCGGTGTCCAAATGCAGCTCGCCCTTTTCCATTTCGGCTATGGCGCGCTCCGGCGTCAGGTGCAGCGCACGGCGTACGGCATGGCTTTTGGTCACACCGGCGGCGGGCTGGGCAGGCACTGCCACAAAGCTCCATTCGTAGGCGTCGGACGGCTCCGCCAGCAGGGTGCAGCATAGCTTGCCGCCGTAGCGTTTGCCGGGCTGGTGTCCGCACGGCTCCTCCCGACGGTCAGCACCGCAGATGGAGCAGATATTTTTTTGGACGGCGCAGCCCACGCTCACCTCTTTTTTGATACCGCCGTCGATCTCCAGAATGAGGTCGGCGTTGGCAGCGGTGCGCACCATGTAGGCGTCGGCTTTCAGCGCCTTGTATGGGTCACCGCGGTAGTTCAGGCGTCCCTCCTCCGGCTCCACCCGGCACCGGTAGATGCGGGCGGTCTGCTTTTCCCCACGGGGGTCGTGGTCAAAAATGCCGGTCTTGCCGCAGAAAAGCTCTGCCAGCTTTTCCAGCGCCTCATCGGTAAAGCATTCGTTATCCCGGTCAAGGTCGTTATCACACAGCACCAGCGGGAAGGTATAGACCTCCTCGGCAGTAAGAGGACGGCGGCTGTATTGTGCAATGGCTGCCAGCTCCTGTTCGGTCACGGCGCCTCCGGCGCAAATGTTAGGTTCGTTCATTCTTTCACCTCCCTGCCGGCTTCCTGCGCCAGCTTTCGTTCCAGTTCTTCGGCTTTTGCCCTTGTCAGGCGTGCCTCGGCTTCCTCGGCTTCATCTTGCAGACTGATGGGCGACCATTCCACCATGACGGCGGGAGAGAAGCCCTCGGTACGCAGATAAAGTCCCGCTGTTTTGGCAAGAACAGGCGTCAGCAGTCGGCGGTAGGCTTCCAGCTCGCCGGTCAAAAGATCGCTTTGCTGGCTGCTCATTCGTTCGGTGCTGCTCCAGCTCAGCCCCAGCAAAAAGGGCGGCAGTCCCAGCTTCGCCACGATCTGCTCCAAAAGCTGCCGGACGGGGACTTCGGTGGCGATAAACTGGTTATCGGCGCCGATGACCCTGATATCCACATCGCCCACCGCCACAAAGTCGCGGATCTCTCCGGCGGCTGCCGCCTGCATGGCGGCACTCCACTCCCGACTGATCTCCGCAGCGACTGCCGCGGCGTCGGTCTGGTCGCCCGCAGCGG
The DNA here is from genome assembly GCA_900552845.1 of uncultured Oscillospiraceae bacterium. Classification (GTDB taxonomy): domain Bacteria; phylum Bacillota; class Clostridia; order Oscillospirales; family Ruminococcaceae; genus Angelakisella. Next base: position 5,541 of record USBC01000055.1, read on the forward strand.
GGCGGTAGGTGACGGCGTAGCGCAGGTTGCCCATGCGCTCAAAGTTTTTGCCGATGGCGGAATAAATTTGCAGCAGCACGCGGGAAAGCGCCGGCAGACCGGAAAGAAGCGACTGACCAGTGATCTCGCCCGGTGCGGGATGCAGCGCCGTGAACAGTACAAGCTCCGGACAGGGGAGCGGCTGGCGGTGCCTGCCCTCGCCGGTGCAGATGACCGCCTCCAGCGGGCTTTCACCCGGAAGAAAGCTGAGGTGGGCAAGCGGCGGCAGGTAAAGCCCTGCGATGCGCTCCCGGCTGTGATCGAGAACGATCTCACCGACGGCGTTGCCGAAGCACAGCAGGCTATCAAGATAGCGGGCGGCAAAGGCGGCAAGTCCTGTGCCGGAGGCCCCGACGGGGACCTCCGCTGTAAAGCGATCCAAAAGGGGCTGCGCTCTTTTGTCGCCTGCGGTCAGGGTAAAGTCCACCGTCAGGCGGACGATTTTTTGCAGCGCCGCGTCGATGAGGGGAATGCTTTGACGCAGCGCCTGATACAGCGGAGCCTCCGCCGGCAAAAAACGCTGCGGCTGCCACGGCTGCTGCGGCGGCTGGGGCGCCGTTTGAACCGCCGCGCCCGCTGCCTTTTTGTTTTTGAGGGGTAAAATACCCAATGTTCGGTTTCCTCCTTTCGGAATGGTTGGTGCTTCGTCGTTCTGTGGGAACGGCGGGGGAGCCGGTCGGGTGCCTTTGGGACGCCCCGCAGGGCAGCCCGCCTGGGGCGGGCTCGGCGGTCTGCGACCGCCGGTTTCGGCGCAGCCGAAACGCCCTGCGGGGCATATTCCGGCGGCTCCCCATGGGGTCATTCCTCCCGCTGCCGGGGGAGGGCAGCGGCATGGAAGGACTGCAGGTTCTTCGGGGCGGAGGAGACGATGGTGGAAACGAAGTACCGGATCTCGTCCATGGCATGATCGTTTTCCTTGTGCGGCTTGTCCTCGGCGGCATTTTCCTCCCAGCGGTACTGGTTGAATTCCCGCAGGGTATCATGGCAGCAGGCGGCAAAGCGCAACTTTTTCAGGCGCAGCAGCTCGCTGACCCGGCGAATGCCGTCGAGAACATCGTTTTGGGCAGGGAGGACGGTGTAGACGCCGTGACGACGGATACACTCCATAAAGCTGGCAGCTGACGGGTCCACCGTCACCCCCAGAACGGGGCGCTCCCCGGCAAGGGCGCACAATGCCTCATAGTACTCCTCATCGGTTTTTTGTATTCCGGTTCGGCGGGAATCGTGGTAATACTCCGCGGTGCGGTACCAAATACCATCGGCGGGGCAATAGCCCCACAGCCCGATGGAGCAGGGGTTGACGGTACCGTAATCGCAGCTTAAATACCAACGGGTCAAACCCTTCGGCGGCTGCTCCGTCACATGGTCGGCAGGGGAGAACATCGGATACACCGCCCCGCTGGGGGCGCACCATTCTCCCAATACAAAGCGCCGGTAGAACGAACCGGAATACAGTCCCTCATACCGCTGCCGGATCTCCGGCGTCAGAGAGGGGTTATCCTGCATGGTGAAGTGGAGATAGAGGCAGTTTTTCTCCTCCGCCTTTTCGATCCACTCCCGATAGAACCAGTGAAAGGGGTGCTCCGGATTGCAGCAGAACCAGTAGCGGCTGCCGGCGACCGAGCAGCGAGCCAGTGCCTGCTCCACAAAGGAGCGGGGCATCAGGGCGACCTCATCAAGCAGCACACCGGCTAAGGTGATGCCCTGAATGAGAGAGGCGCTGCCCTCATCTCTGCCGCCGAATAGGTAGAAACGGTTTTCCCGTTTGCCCCATGCCACGGTAAGCAGCCGCCTGCCGCTTTGGAAGCGGCAGCGGTAGCCCAATCCCCGCAGAATGGGCAGCAGCGGCTCCAGCAGATTGCGCTGCAGCGACAGAATGGTTTTGCCGCACAGGGCAAAATCCATGCCGGAAAAGCAGTGGATCGCCCACATCACGAAGGAGAGGGAAAGACACAGCGTTTTGCCGCTGCGTACCGCTCCGTCGCACAGTATGGCATCTCTCCTGCAATCCGGAGAGCCTTCACGCCACCAGGTAAGGACCCGAAGCTGCTTTCGGCTGAAGGGGACAAAGCGCATTATTCGCCATCCTCCCCAAGGGCTGCCGCACCGGCGGCAACCGCCTCCAAAAAGCCGAAGGCGTCCTTTTGCCCGCTGTCCTCCTTCTGCTGCGCCGCCAGCCGGTCCAGCGCTGCCAGCCGGTCAAAGAAGGTGACCTCTAAACCGCCCTTTGCCTGACTGAGCTTGGCAATGTTGAAGAGATCCATTTCCCCGATGGGGGGTGTTTCGCCCTCGGTGGGGAACATCAACCGGACGGCATCGGTAACGGCGCCGAACGCCAGCTTTCGGTAGCCATCCTCAGCGGTGGACAGGCGTCCCTCTTTGACCAGCGCGGCTTCCACCTCTGCGATGTACCGCTTGGCAGCCGCAGTTTCCGGAAGCGTCAGGGCTTCCTCCTGTTTTTCCGGCGACTGCCAGCACCGCGCCGCCGACCTGCGGGCATCGCGCGTGAGGACAAACCAGTGGCAAAACAGCTTTTGCCGTGCATTGAGATAGCTTTTTTCCTGCTGCATGATGAAACAACTCCTTTCACTAATACGAGCAAAATCGGGGAAATTTGCAGTGAAAGTGTTGAATTCGCACAAACTTTTACAAAAAGTTTACATTTGAGGCGCTTTTCGGGCATTTTTGTGGTAAAATAGGGAGGACAAGGCAGCCGAAGGCGAAGCCGGACGGGAGAAGTCCGGGGAAAGGAAAGCCCGGAGAGAAAATCCGGGTGAGCGGCGGCGCAGCCCGCCCCACCGCCGGTGGGGCACAGCGGACTTTGTCCGCTGCGGCGGCGGAGCCGCCGGGGGCTGCGCCGGTTGCCTGAATGCCGCAGAAACCGAAAAAGGAGACAAAATAAAAAATGCCGATCTTAAACATTGTACTGGTGGAGCCGAGGATCCCGCAGAACGTGGGGAATATTGCCCGCACCTGCGCGGCGACCGGCGCACGGCTGCATCTGGTGGAGCCGATGGCGTTTACCATAGATGATGCCAAATTAAAGCGGGCGGGGCTGGATTATTGGCAGTACCTTGATGTGACGACCTACCCGAGTCTTGCGGATTTTATGGAGCAGCACGCGGCAGAGCAGGATAAAATGTATTATTTCACCACCAAGGCGCAGCATATCTACACCGGGGTGCAGTACCCGGACGGGTGTTTTCTGCTGTTCGGGCGGGAGGACGCCGGCCTGCCGGAGGAGCTGCTGGTGCAGCACCCCAGTCAGTGTCTGCGCTTCCCGATGCGGCAGGGGCTGCGGAGCCTCAACCTTTCCAACTCGGTGGCGATAGGGGTGTACGAGGCGCTGCGGCAGTGGGATTTTCCGCTTTTACAGAACGCCGGACAGCTGCACCGGCTGCAATGGGACAGTGCGGAAGAATAAATTAAGTTAATTTTTTAACAAAAACTATTGCGCCGCAGAGAAAGATAGGGTACAATAGACACAGGAACCAAGTGCCGGAGAGCCGGTCATTCAAAATAAGAAAGAAAGAGGGATACCTGTATGTCTTTTCTGAACAAAGTAACTGTGGAAGATCTGAACGTAAAGGGACGCCGTGTACTGGTGCGTGTGGACTTTAACGTGCCGCTGAAGGACGGTAAAGTGACCAATGATAACCGCATTTTGGGCGCGATCCCTACCATTCGCTACCTTGCCGACCATGGTGCGAGGGTCATTCTCTGCTCTCATTTGGGCAAGCCGAAGGGCGTTGACCATGCCTTTACCATGGCGCCTGTTGCCGCCCGTCTGGGCGAGCTGATGGGTCGTCCCGTTCTCTTTGCCGATGACGATACCGTTGTAGGCGAGAACGCCCGCCGCATGGCTGCCGAGATGAAGGACGGCGACATTCTGGTGCTGCAGAATACCCGTTTCCGTCCCGAAGAAACCAAGAACCTGCCCGAATTCAGCAAGGAGCTGGCTTCGCTGGCGGAAATCTATGTGGACGACGCCTTCGGCAGCGCCCACCGCGCACACTGCTCCACCGTCGGGGTGACCGACTACATCAAGGAGACCGCCGTGGGCTACCTGATGGAAAAAGAAATCAACTATCTGGGCAATGCCGTAGAACAGCCGGTGCGTCCTCTTGTTGCTATTCTGGGCGGCGCCAAGGTTGCCGATAAGCTCAAGGTCATCAATAATCTTTTGGATAAGGTGGACACCCTTATCATCGGCGGCGGCATGGCCTACACCTTCCTTGCCGCGAAGGGCTACTCCGTCGGCAAGTCTCTGCTCGACAACGAGAAAATCGACTACTGCCGTGACATGATGGCCAAGGCTGAGGCCAAGGGCGTTAAGCTGCTGCTGCCGGTCGACACCGTCGTCGCTGCGGACTTCCCGAACCCGATCGACGCGGACATCGCCGTGAAGACTGTCGCCGCGGACGCCATCCCCGACGACATGGAGGGCCTTGACATTGGCGAAGAGACCCGCAAGCTCTTTGCGGACGCCGTCAAGAGCGCCAAGACCGTCGTCTGGAACGGCCCCATGGGCGTCTTTGAGAACCCGACTCTGGCTGCCGGCACTCTGGCCGTGGCCAAGGCTATGGCTGAGAGCGACGCTACCACCGTCATCGGCGGCGGCGACAGCGCAGCAGCTGTCCAGCAGATGGGCCTGGGCGACAAGATGACCCACATCTCTACCGGCGGCGGCGCTTCTCTGGAGTACCTGGAGGGCAAGGAGCTGCCCGGCATCGCAGTCATCCAGAACGCATAATCACAGCATCATGAACGGTGCGGCGGCTGTTTCGCCGCCGCATCTTTTATTTATAAAGGTAAATAAGGTAATGAGAACGTATCATGGATAAGGCAAAGCGCAAGGCCATTATTGCTGGCAAC
>USBC01000056.1 GCA_900552845.1 uncultured Oscillospiraceae bacterium
CCGACCAGTCCATTAGAAAGCATAAGTCCAAGTACCTTCATGCGGTTGGTGGAGATGCCCTGCGCCCGCGCCATGTGCTCGTTATTGCCGGTGGCACGAATGGCGCAGCCAAGCTGGGTGCCGAAGAACCAGTACAACACAGCAACGATCACAAGAACGAAAATTCCGCCGACCAGTATGGCAGTGGGAACCTTGGCACTGGTGAGCAGCAGCTTGTATTGCGTGCGGCTGACGGTGAGGTTGCTTTTACCGCCCATGATGTGCATATTGATGGAATAGAGGGCAAGCTGGGTAAGGATACCGGAAAGGATAGCGGGAATGCCCAGCACGGTATGCAAAAGCCCGGTGCACAGACCGGCAAGCGCACCTGCCAGCACTGCGCAAAGCAGTGCCAGCAGGGGATTCATGCCGCCGATGATGCACACGGCAGCAACGGCGCCGCCGGTACAAAGGCTGTTATCTACCGTGAGGTCGGCGTAGTCCAAAATCTTATAGGTGATGGCAACGCCGATTGCCATGATGCCCCAGATGAGCCCCTGAGCCAAGGCTCCGGGCAGGGAATTGAGCAGCGTAAGCGGATTCATGGTTTACCTCTTCATTCGTTAGAATTTGGGATTACTTGAGCGCCTCCGGAATGGTGATGCCGAGTTCGGCAGCGTTTTCCTCATTGATGACAAGGGACAGGTTGCTGACATCAAAGAAGAAAATGGGGGTGGTGGCGGGGTCGGCACCGTTGACAAGGATATCGTAAGCCTGCTGACCTGCAGCGCGACCCAGCTCGTAGTAGCTGATGGCGTAGGTGGCAAGGAAGCCGCTTTCGCACATACCGCCCTCGCCGCAGATAACGGGCTTGCCGGCAGCGGTGGTGATGTTGCTCATAGTGGGAACATTGGCAGCGATGAGGTTATCGGTCGGCTCGTAGAAGGCGTCCACCTCATTGCAGGCGGCGGTTACAACGGTCTGGATTTCGTTGGTATCGGCAACGGAGTAGATCTTAACGGTGAAGCCCTCGTTTTCAAAAGCGGTTTTTGCCTCATCTGCTTGAATCGCAGAGTTCTCCTCACCGGAGTTGATGACGATGCCGACGGTCTTTACCTCAGGGCAAAGGGTCTTCATCAGATCGACCTGTACGGTGACGGGGTTCATATCGGAGGCGCCGGTAACATTGGCGCCGGGGGCTTCATTGCTGGCAACCAGTCCGCTGAAAACATAGTCGGTCACGCTGGTGCCTACAACAGGGATATCGGAGGTCGCCTCGCGCGCCGCCTTAACGGCGTTGGTGGCGTTCGCCATAATCAGATCGACCTTGGAGGAAACGAACTGGTTGACGATGGTGGTGCAGTTGGTCTGCTCGCCCTGTGCATTCTGGACACTGAACTGAACCTTATCGCCCAGCTTCTCGGTGAGGAATTCCTTAAAGCCGCGGGTGGCTTCGTCCAGTGCGGGGTGTTCTGCCAGCTGAACAATGCCGATCTGGAACACCTATTCATCGGGATTGGAGGGGGTGGGGGTGGGGGTGCTGTTATTGCCGCAGGCGGTCATGCCGGCGACCATGAGACTGGCGGCTGCTGCCGCTAAAAGCTTTTTGATTTTCATAGTGTTTGCTCCTTATCTTTGACTTTGGTTTGTTGAAAATGAATCTATCTGAAAGCCCCGCGGGAGGCACATCAGCCGGTAAACAAAAAGCCCCTGTTTTTCCGCACTTTCTCCGGAAAAAACAGGGACGATAAAGGCTTTTATCGTGGTACCACTCTGCTTCGGGCTTCCCTTACGGGCAAGCCCCTCCTTGGGCAGCTATCACTGTCCGCACGATGTAACGGTCGAACCCGACGCAGCCTACTCTCCGGTGGGAGGTGTTCGGTGCGCAGCTACCGAAAGGTACTTCATCCGCCTGACTCATCATTGCCTCGCAGCAGCCGGCAACTCTCTGGAGATTTTGGGGCGGGTTACTTTTTTTCGGTCAGTGCCTTTGTTTTTGTTGTCTGTACTTTAGCACTTCTACTCACGAAAGTCAACAGCTTTTTTGAGAAATGTTTTACTTTTGGCAATGTGAGGGGAATTTGAAACGATCGGGACGATCTTTTGGATAAAATAAACGAAAATAGAGAACCGATTTGGCAAAGATGACATCATGGAACAGGAACGATTGCATTACAGGTGAAGCGGGGGTACAATAAGGACGGAAAAATATCAGGCTCCGGTGCAAGCGGACGGAGCGGAAAGGAAGGACACAGTGGGAAAGATCGTTGTGGTGGGTTCGGGACCCGCAGGCTGCAGCGCGGCGCTGTATGCAGCAAGAGCGGGAATGGAGGTAACAGTCATCAGTATGGGAATGGGCGCCCTGCAAAAGGCGGAGCTGATCCAGAACTACTATGGCTTTGAGGAAGGCATTACCGGTGCGGAGCTGTACCGGCGAGGCGTCGCCGGCGCCAAAGCGGTCGGGGCAAGGTTTATTACGGCGGAGGTGGTCGGACTGGACTATGCCGCCACACTGGTGGTGCAGACCACAGCAGGGGAGTACCCTGCCGACGCAGTAATACTGGCGACCGGAACGGGACGTATAGCCCCTAAGATACCGGGACTGAACGAGCATGAGGGGCATGGAGTGAGTTATTGCGCCACCTGCGACGCTTTCTTCTACCGCGGGAAAACGGCAGCGGTGCTGGGCAGCGGGGAATATGCCCTGCATGAGGTACAGGCGCTGCTTCCGCTTGCCGATAAGGTGCTGCTGTGCACCAACGGGGAGCCGCTGACGGCGGAATTCCCAGCGGCGGTAGAGGTTTATCCCGAAAAGCTGGCTGCCGTGGAGGGCGAGCCGAACGTTTCCGCCTTGAGGCTGGCAAACGGCGAGGTGCTGCCGGCAGATGGACTGTTTGTGGCGCTGGGGACGGCGGGCAGCGCGGCACTGGCGCGCAAGCTGGGCGCACCGTTGGAAAACGGGCGCATAGTGGTAAACGAAAAGATGCAGACCGGCATTCCGGGTCTGTTTGCGGCGGGCGACTGCACCGGCGGCATGCTACAGGTGTGTAAGGCAGTGCACGAAGGCGCGCTGGCGGCGACCGAGGCGGTAAAGCTGGTGAGGGGGCAGAAATAATGGCGTCCCGGACATCAAGGGAGCAAAGCACAACAGGAGGGAACGGTATGTGGTTGGTATTTGCGCTGCTTTCGGCGATTTTTGCGGCGCTGACTTCCATTCTTGCCAAGGTGGGAATCGAAGGGGTCAATTCCACCCTTGCTACTGCGATCCGCACCGGCGTGGTGCTGCTGATGGCATGGGGTATGGTGTTTCTTACCGATACGCAGGGCGGTATCTCCGGCATCAGCGGAAAAAGCTGGCTGTTTTTGATCCTATCCGGTTTGGCAACGGGTGCTTCGTGGCTGTGCTATTACAAGGCGCTGCAGATGGGAGAAGCCAGTAAGGTGGTGCCGGTGGACAAGCTGAGCGTCATTTTTACGCTGGTGCTGGCATTTGTATTCCTGCATGAGAAATTCACTCCGAAATCACTGATCGGTTGTATGCTCATCGGGGCAGGCACGCTGCTAATGGTGCTGTAAACCGCAATTTATCGGAAAAAGGACAGAAAGCAGGCGGAGAATCCGCGGCAGCGGGCGCAATTTGTACGGAATAGATAAAAGACAGAGGTTTTTTTCATGGGTTTTTTCCTTGCACTATGGGGGGATATATAGTAATATATTGTGTAGAAGATAAAAACAAACACCTATATATTGTGTTTAGGACGCTAAAGCACCATAGTAAGAGGAAAGAGAGGAAAAACCGCATGAAAGTCATTAAAAGAAACGGCTCCGAGGTCGATTTTGACATTACTAAGATCATAGCCGCTATCACAAAAGCCAATGATGTGGTGGAGGAAAGTGAGCGTATGACGCCCATGCAGATCCGCCGCATTGCGGAATCGGTAGACCTTGCCTGCCAGAAGATGAACCGTTCCCCCTCGGTAGAGGAGATTCAGGATCTGGTGGAAAAGCAGATCATGGCGCACGGCGCCTTTGAGGTGGCAAAACGCTACATCACCTACCGCTATACCCGCAGTTTGGTGCGCCGCAGTAACACCACCGATGAGAAGATCCTTTCCCTCATCGAGTGCTGCAACGAGGAAGCCAAGCAGGAAAATTCCAATAAGAACCCGGTGGTCAATTCCACTCAGCGCGACTACATGGCGGGCGAGGTTTCCCGCGATATTACCAACCGTATTCTGCTGCCGCCCGATATTGTAGAGGCGCACAATGAGGGGATTATCCATTTCCACGACAGCGACTACTTTGCCCAGCATATGCATAACTGCGATCTGGTCAATCTGGAGGATATGCTGCAGAACGGCACGGTCATTACCGGCACGCTGATCGAGCGTCCTCATTCCTTCTCCACCGCCTGCAACATTGCCACCCAGATCATTGCGCAGGTGGCAAGCAACCAGTATGGCGGACAGTCCATCTCGCTGACTCACCTTGCTCCCTTTGTGCAGGTCAGCCGTGAGAAGATCCGCCGCCAGCTGCAGGAGGAAATGCAGGAGGTGGACGCTCCCGTTACCGAGGAACAGCTGAGTAAAATGGTGGAAAAACGCCTGCGTGACGAGATCCGCCGCGGTGTGCAGACCATTCAGTATCAGGTGGTGACGCTGCTGACCACCAATGGTCAGGCGCCCTTTGTTACGGTATTTATGTATCTGAATGAAGCCAAGAGCGAGCAGGAAAAGCACGATCTGGCGCTGATTATCGAGGAAGTGCTGATGCAGCGCTATGAGGGTGTAAAGAACGAAAGCGGCGTTTGGGTCACGCCGGCATTCCCCAAGCTCATTTATGTGCTGGAGGAGGACAACATTTACGAAAACAGCGAGTACTACTACCTGACCCGCCTTGCCGCCAAGTGCACCGCCAAGCGCATGGTGCCGGACTACATCAGTGAAAAGAAGATGCTGGAGCTGAAGGTGGATAAAAACGGCGAGGGTCACTGCTATACCTGCATGGGCTGCCGCAGCTTTTTGACCCCCTATGTAGATGAAAACGGAAAGCCGAAGTATTACGGACGCTTCAATCAGGGCGTTGTGACCATCAATCTGGTTGATGTGGCGCTTTCCTCCGGCGGCAATCTGGAGAAATTCTGGAAGATCTTTGACGAGCGGCTGGAGCTGTGCCACCGTGCGCTGATGTGCCGCCATAACCGTCTGAAGGGCACCCTTTCCGATGCCGCGCCGATCCTGTGGCAGTATGGCGCCTGTGCCCGCCTGAAGAAGGGCGAGACCATTGACAAGCTGCTGTACGGCGGCTATTCCACCATTAGTCTGGGCTATGCCGGCCTTTACGAATGCGTGAAATACATGACCGGCAAGAGCCATACCGATCCCTCCGCTACCCCCTTCGCACTGGAGATCATGCAATACATGAACACTGCCTGCAAGAAGTGGAAAGAGGAGCATAACATCGACTTCAGCCTGTATGGGACGCCGCTGGAAAGCACCACCTATAAATTTGCCAAGTGCCTGCAAAAGCGCTTTGGCGTCATCGAGGGCGTGACCGACAAGAGCTACATTACCAACAGCTACCATGTTCATGTTACCGAGGAGATCAATGCCTTTGACAAGCTGCGGTTCGAGGCGCAGTTCCAGCATCTCTCTCCCGGCGGCGCGATCAGCTATGTGGAAGTACCCAATATGCAGCAAAACCTGGAGGCTGTATTGCAGGTCATGCGCTTCATCTACGATAATATCATCTATGCCGAGCTGAATACCAAGAGCGACTATTGTCAGGTATGCGGCTGGGACGGCGAGATTGATATTGTGGAGGAGGACGGCAAGCTTATTTGGCGCTGCCCCAAGTGCGGTAACACCGATCAGGATAAGATGAATGTTGCCCGCCGTACCTGCGGATATATCGGGACACAGTTCTGGAACCAGGGACGCACGCAGGAGATCAAGGACCGCGTGCTGCACCTGTAAACCGAAAACCGTTTCATCAAAGGAGGGACGCTCTGCGGGGCGTCCCTTTGGCGGCAGGGGAAAAAGGAGAGAGTATGAATTACGCAAACATAAAAAACTGCGATATCGCCAACGGCGAAGGGGTACGGATCACGCTGTTTGTTTCCGGCTGCACCAACCACTGTGAAAACTGCTTCCAGCCGGAAACGTGGGATTTTAACTATGGAGAGCCCTTTACCCCGGCAGTGGAGGAGAAGCTGATTGAAATGCTCCGGCCTGGTTTTATTAACGGGCTGACCCTTTTGGGCGGTGAGCCGATGGAACCGCAGAACCAACGGGCGCTGCTGCCCTTTTTGCGACGGGTGCGCAAGGAGCTGCCCGAAAAAACCATTTGGGCATTCAGCGGATTTACCTGGGAGGAACTGAATACCCCCGGCAGCCACTCCTGCTGCGAGACTACACCGGAGCTGCTTTCTCTGCTGGACGTGCTGGTGGACGGACGCTTTGTACAGGCGCTGTATGATATTTCCCTGCGTTTTCGCGGTTCCTCCAACCAGCGCATTATTGATGTGCCAAAGACGCTGCAAAGCGGCAGTATTGTGCTGTGGCAGGACTGAGACACCGCAACCATAAAGAAACACCGGATCGGCGATAAAGCCTATCCGGTGCGTTTTTATGTAATGATGTTCTTACGCTTTCCAAAGTCCGTGAAGATTGCAGTAGGCGTAAACGCTTTCCACCTCATCACCCTCACACAGCGCAAAGCAGATCTCAGGCTTTTCGCCGACGCGCAGCTCCTTACGCTGGTTGCCCTGCCGGGTGTGAATGGAGACCCATTCGATATGGTGCTCCGGCAGCATGGGGTGCTCCACAGAGCTGACCTTGACATGAACGATGCCGTTTTCAACCGACCATACCGGAACATGCTTTTCTACGGCGGCATCGGTGGTGTTGGGAATGATCTCACTCATTTTTTCGCCGCAGCACATGACCGGTACACCGGCGTCCTTAACCTTAGCAATGATATTGCCGCAGTGCTTGCAGATATAGAATTTCTGTTCCATGATCTTTCCTCCTGTTTTGATTAATAATTCTCTTTCCGAACCTCGAAGTAGCTTTGCGGGTGAGCGCAGACGGGGCAGACGGCAGGAGCCTTTTTACCGATGACCAGATGACCGCAGTTGCGGCACTCCCACATGGTTTCCTCACTCTTTTCAAAGACCTTTTGCAGCTCTACATTGGAGAGCAGGGCGCGATAGCGCTCCTCATGTGCCTTTTCGATGGCGGCAACGGCACGGAATTTGCAGGCCAGCTCGGAAAAGCCCTCTTCCTCGGCTTCTTTGGCAAAGGTATCGTACATATCCGTCCATTCATAGTTTTCGCCCTCGGCGGCGTGCAGCAGGTTTTCGGCGGTAGAGCCCAACTCACCCAGCGCCTTGAACCACATTTTGGCGTGTTCCTTTTCATTCTCAGCGGTTTTGGTGAAGATCTCTGCGATCTGCTCATAGCCCTCTTTTTTTGCGACGCTGGCAAAGTAGGTGTATTTATTACGTGCCTGAGATTCCCCTGCAAATGCAGTACACAAATTCTGTTCGGTCTTGGTACCCTTCAGTTCCATTGTTGTTTGCTCCTTTCACGCAGTTCGGTATCATTTTATCCCCTTTCAGGGGGTTGTATTTATTATAACAGGAATAATTCCTAAAATCAAGAGGGAATTATGAATTTTTCGGCATAAGGCTCTGACCGGTAGGGAATAATACGGGGAAAAGGAGGGAAGTACAATGAAGGAGCTTGCACAGTGCTGCACGGTAATTGCAGAAGGAGAAATTGTTAGGGAGAGCCTGAACCGGTTGGGGCGTGATGAGCGATGGCTGACGGCACAGCTGCGCCGGCAGGGGGTAGAATCGGCTGGGGAGGTTTTTTGGGGCATCAGCGACGGAGAGGAGCTGGAGCTGAATATGATCTTATAGGAAAGATAATTCTTTTCCAAAGAGAACGGCTGTGCTATAATAGTGTAGTAAAGAATGGATACGAGATGTATTATTCGCAAGATTACTACAAAAAGGATAGATGGCATGAAGCGAGTTTTATTTGTGTGCAATGGCAATATTTGCAGAAGCCCCATGGCGGAGTTCGTTTTTCGGGAGCTGGCGCGGCGACGCGGATTGGAAAACGCAGTGGGCTGCGAGAGCGCCGGCACGACGGTCTTCGCCCCGAACAGCCCCGTACATAACGGTACGGTGCGTCAGCTGAAGCGGGAGAATATCCCCTATTATCAACGCGGTTCCCGCAACATCACCGCTGAGGATTACCAAAGATTTGACTACCTGTTAGGTATGACACGCAGCCATGTGCAGGCGATGGAGCAGGAATTTGGCGGAGACCCGCAGGGTAAGCTGCATCGGCTGCTGGACTTTACCCATCAGCCGAGGGATATCGATGATCCATGGTACACGGGAGACTTTGTAACGGCGTATAACGATATTGTAATGGGCTGCAATGCACTGTTGGACAGTATGTTTCCAACCGGCACTGAGCGAAAGAAGTAAATGCGAAAAAGGAAAAGTACCCATGAAAGGGTACTTTTTTGATGAGGTTAAAGATCCAATTTGCAGTCGCCGGCTTTGATCCACCCCAAACGGCGCATGGGCAGCGCGATGAGCGGGGTGAGAACAGCGGGCAACATGAAGCAGACGAGGATAAGTCCCAGCCAGTGGAACGTGCCGCCGAAGCCATCCCAGCTGATGATGCCGATGGGGCCGACCAGTCCGCAGGTACCCATGCCGCTGGCAATGGCAATGCCGTTTTCCAGACGGAATATGCAGGTGGTGATGGGGCCTGTAATGGCGGCTGCAAGGGTGGGAGGCAGCCAGATGCGGGGATTTTTAACGATATTGCCCATTTGCAGCATGGATGTGCCAAGGCCCTGCGCCACCAAGCCGCCCCAGCCGTTTTCGGCAAAGCTCATGACGGCAAAGCCGATCATCTGGGCGCAGCAGCCCGCCGTGGCGGCGCCGCCTGCCAGACCGGTGAGGGTAAGGGTAAAGCAGATAGCAGCGGAGCTGATGGGCAAGGTGAGGACGATACCGACCAACACCGAAACGATAATGCCCATGAGAAACGGGCGAAGCTGAGTTGCCCGAATAATGAGTTGACCGAAGCCGTTCATCAAGAGGCTGACGCCGGGACCGATAAGAGAACCGACCCCCAACCCCGAAAGAATGGTGACGGTAGGAGTAACAAGAATGTCAATTTTGGTCTCGCGGCTGACCGCTTTGCCCAGCTCGGCAGCAACGATGACGGCAAAGAAAGCACCCAGCGGTCCACCTACCGAGTAGGAGCCAAGTCCCACGGCACATAGCGAGTACAGGACCAGTGGCGGCGCGGAAAGCGAAACACCGATAGCGACCGCAATGGCGATACCGGTAGCACTGCTGGCATAACCGGCTGCGGTGATGAGCCATTCCCAGTGAAGCAGATCTCCCAATGTATCCAGTATGGTGCCGATAAGCAGGGAAGCGAAAAGCCCCATTGCCATGGCGCTCATGGCATCGACAAAGTAGAGCTTTGCTGAGGGCTTGATCTTTTTGCGGGCAAGTAAGGCGAAAAATCCGGTAGTGGACATTATTCCGCCTCCTTTGCGTGCTCCAGCGCCAGACGGCAGTAGGTCGCGGCATTTTCGCGGTTATGCTCGATCTGAACGGGATGCAGCTCGGAGATCGCTTTGGCGGGGATCCCGACAATGAGGGAGCCATCGGGGAAGTGTGCGCCGCCGGAGACCACCGCGCCCGCGCCGACAATGCAGTTTTTGCCGATGACGCAGCCATTGAGCAGCACGGAGCCCATGCCGATGACGGTGTTATCGCCGACGGTGGCGCCGTGTACCACGGCATTGTGACCGATGGAAACGCCTTCGCCTAAGGTGATGGGGTAGCCGCGGTCGCCATGCAGGGTGCAGTTATCCTGCACGTTGCTGTTTTTGCCGATGGTGATATGGTCAAGGTCGCCGCGGATCACAGCGCCATACCATACGCTGCTGCCATCCGCCAAGGTGACATCACCAAGGACGGCAGCGCTTTCGGCAATGAAAGCGGCTTTTTCAATATCCGGTTTTTTATCTCCCAGTTGCTTTATCATAGATCTGACCTCCGATCGTTGGGGAATAGATAGGGGAGAGCGGGAAGCTGGGTAGGGCGCCCGCAGGGCGTTCCGGCGAAGCCGGAACCGGCGACGAAGCCGCCGACCCCGCCCCAGCCGGGCAGCCCAGCCGGCGAACCGGAGCAGAACCACCCCATTAAACAG
>USBC01000057.1 GCA_900552845.1 uncultured Oscillospiraceae bacterium
AAAGATCGGCGCCGTCATCATCTCCATGTCCAATCAGTTCTGGGCGAATATGAAGAACTGCTACGAAGCAGCCGCTGAAAAGCTGGGCGTTTCCATCGATGTCCAGACCGGCACCACCGAGGGCGACACTCAGAGCCAGCTTGATGTTCTGATGACCATGGCTGATATGGATTACGATGTTATCATCGTTTCTCCCATTGATGGCACCAACCTTATCCCCGGCATCGTGAAGTGCAACGAAAAGGGCATCAAGGTCATCAATCTGGGACCCGGCGTTGATACCGCTGCTTTGGCGGAAGCCGGCGGACACCTTGACGGCAAGATTACCGTTCAGTTCAGCGATCAGGGCAAGATTGTTGCCAATGATATGATCTCCCGTCTGCCGGAGGGCGGCGAAGTCGCCATTCTGCAGGGTATTGCCGGCGCCGGTCAGTCCGAGGGTCGTACCGCAGGTGCTACCGCTGTATTTGAGGCTGCCGAGAATATTGATCTCGTTGCTTCCATTCCCTGCGACTGGGACGCGACCAAGGCTTATGATGCCACCAAGGATATCCTCACCGCGCACCCCGACCTCAAGGGCATCTTCGCCTGCAACGATGTTATGGCGCTTGCCGCTGTGGAAGCACTGGCCGCCGAGGGGCGTACCGATGTACTGGTTTACGGCGTTGACTTTACCGCCGACGCCCGCGAAGCGCTGAAGGCTGGTACCCTTACCGGCACCATGTCTTACTCCAGCGTCAAGTACACCGAGGCTGCGCTGAAGCTGGCTGTCGCCATTGCGCAGGGCAAGGAGTATGCCGAGCCGATCTATCTGCCGCTGACCCTTGCCACCAAGGAGAATGTAGCGGAGCTGGACAACTGGGCGTAAACCATATAAAATAATGGGCAGGTACTGCCCGTATAAAGGCAGCCTGCTTTTCCGCCTTGGCGGAGAGCAGGCTGTTCTCGCTCACCTAATAGGAGGCAAATATAGAATGAAGTATCTCACCGAAACAGCGCTGCTGACCCATGGACTGCGTTCTATCAGTAATGAAGAGTTAAGAAAAAACTGGCATTGCCCCGCAGCAGTGCTGGCATGGGTGGATCATGGTGAATTGCGGTTGGGACATATAGAAGATTACCTGCCCTTTCGGAAGCGTGCGGCGGAGCTGGTTCGCATTGACTGTGACCATCTGGAAGACGCCTTGCAAAATAAAATCAGTGGTGCCTTGACAGCAAGCGGTACTATGGCTGTCTGCCGCAAACTGGGGATCCCGCTGGCGATCACCTGCGGTATGGGCGGCATCGGTGATCTTCGTGGGGAGGAGCTATGCCCTGACCTGCCGGCGCTCTGTCACATTCCGGTGGCTCTCATTTCCACCTCACCCAAGGATATGCTGGATATTCCTGCAACGCTGGCATGGCTGCAAGCGCATGGCGTCCATCTGGCTGGTAAGCCCTGCACCGGTTACCTCTTTTGCGGGGAAGCGCAGCCACTGGAGCTACCCCTTGAGGCTGTGATGAGCAAAGCGGTGGTTCGCCGTCTGATCGCCGAGGGAGGACTGCTCATTCTGAACCCAATCCCAGAGGAGGAACGGGTGCAGGATAGAAGTATCCTTGCAGACGCCGTAAAAGCCGGTAAGCAGGCGGAAACCGAGGGACGCTATTACCACCCTGCTGCGAATGGAGAGATTGATCGGCGGACGGCAGGCTATTCCTCCCGTATTCAACTGGAAAGCCTGCAGCAGAATATCCTGCTGGCAGAAAGAATCATGGGACGGGAATGAGTTGTCAAAGCAAGTAAAGATGGAAATGCAGTGCTGTCTGTAGCCCGCAAAATCGCACAAATTGTTTCATGTGAAACAATTGTTCTCCCCATCAGTCCAAAGGGGCTTGCAAAGCAGACGGGACTGTGGAATAATAGAAACACAGTTCTTTCATCAAAAATCGAAAGGAAGTGCCGATATGAAATTCAGTGAGATGCCATACAGCCGTCCGGATATGGAGGAGTTGGCGGCAACGACCGCCCGTACCTTGGAGGCAATGAAAGCCGCTGCCAATGCAGACGGTCAGATCAAGGCGTATGATGCCTTCGAAAAGAAGGTGCAGACTGCAGGCACCATGCAGCAGCTGGCTTATATCCGCCACACCATCAATACCAAGGACGAGTTCTACAACGCCGAGAATGACTATATGGACGAAATCGGTCCTAAGCTGCAGGAACTGGTTCACCAGGTAAATACTGCCTTGCTGGAGTCCCCCTATCGCAAAGATTTGGAAAAGCATTACGGCAGCCTGATGTTCAGGAATCTGGAGATCGCCGCCCGCAGCTTCTCTCCTGCCATTGTGGAACTGATGCAGGAGGAAAATAAACTCGTATCCGAGTATCAGAATTTGTATGCCTCCGCTATGGTGGAGTTCGATGGCAAGACCATGCCGCTGCCCCTTTTGGGACCCTACAAGCAGGATCCGGACCGTGCAGTTCGTAAGGCGGCATGTGAGGCGGACGCAAAATTCTTTGACAGCCACCGCGAGGAGCTGGATACCCTGTATGATAAGCTGGTGAAGAACCGCGACGCACAGGCAAAGAAGATGGGTTTGCCGAACTTTATTCAGTTGGGCTATGACCGTATGGGGCGCAACTGCTATACCGCCAAAGACGTCGCCGCATTCCGTGATCAGATTGCCGAGGATATGGTGCCCATCGTGGCTAAGGTCAAGGAAGCGCAGCGCCGCCGTATCGGAGTGGAAAAGTTGGCGTTCTATGACGAGCCGATCAGCTTTGCCGATGGCAACGCAGTGCCGGATGGTACGCCCGATGAGATTCTTGCCGCAGGGAAGAAGATGTATGAGGAGCTTTCTCCTGAGACGGCAGAGTTTATCGACTTCATGTTTGAAAACGAACTGTTCGATGTACTTTCCCGCGATGGGAAAGCGCCCGGCGGCTACTGCACCGAGATTGCGGACTACAAATCCCCGTTCATTTTCAGCAACTTCAATGCCACCGCCGGCGATGTAGACGTGCTGACCCACGAAGCCGGTCACGCCTTTGAAGCTTATCGCGCGTTCAAGAAAGAACTGCCCTCGCTGCTTCATTCTCCGACCATTGAGGCATGCGAGTGCCACTCGATGTCCATGGAATTCCTGACTGCGCCGTGGCACCATCTGTTCTTCGGCAAGCAGACCGCAAAGTATGAGCTGGGTCACTGCGAGGACTCTTTGGTTTTTATCCCTTACGGCTGTATGGTCGATGAGTTCCAGCACAAAGTATATGAGAATCCGGAGATGACTCCCGAGGAACGCAATGCATTGTGGCTTTCTCTGGAAAAGAAGTATCGCCCATGGATCGACTTTGACAATCTGCCTTTCTATTCCCGTGGTGGCGGTTGGCAGCGTCAGCTCCATATCTATGAGGTTCCGCTATACTACATTGACTACTGCATGGCGCAGACGGTGGCATTCCAGTTCTGGAACCTTTCCCGGGAAAATTATGCCGAGGCTTGGAAGCGGTATATGACCTTTGTGGATAAGGCAGGCACAGCGACCTTTGCTGAACTGGTGGAAAGTGCCGGACTGAAGGTACCATACCATGCCGGTTGCATCAAGGAGATCGGCGATAGCATCAGTGAGTGGCTGGAGCAGCATGAACTGGATTGATGTCGGGCTGAGCTGCAGATCATAAACAGAAAATAAGGGAGCGTTATCGGACGGGAGAAGAAACCTGAACGGTGGCGCTCCTTTTTTCGCATGGGAGGAGAATAAGAGGCTGCGAGAGCCAAATCGATGCCAATCAAGAAGCGGCTTCCACTGCGGGAAATGCTTGTACAACTCGGAAAAATCTGCTACAATAAATAAAAAACGGAAACGAGAAGGAGGCGCCTGCCATGAAATGTCCGTTCTGCGGTTACACCGAAAGCAAAGTCATTGATACCCGCCCGACCGATGAGGGAGAGCGCATTCGCCGCAGACGGGAATGTTTGCAGTGCGGCAAGCGGTTCACTTCTTATGAGGTGGTGGAGACTACTCCGGTTATGGTCATCAAAAAAGATGGCTCCCGCGAGGCGTTCAACCATGATAAGCTGCTGCGCGGCGTTTTGAAATCCTGCGAAAAGCGCCCTGTAACGTTGGCTCAACTGGAAACGATGGTGAGCGAGATCGAGGTGGAGCTGCAGAACCGTATGGATCGCGAGGTGCCCAGTGCAGTGATCGGTGAGCTGGTGATGGAAAAGCTGAAAAAAATTGATCAGGTGGCTTATGTCCGTTTTGCCAGTGTATATAGGGAATTTAAGGATATCAACAGTTTTTTGCAGGAACTGAAGGTCATATTGGAGCATGAGAAAAGCTGAAATCAAGCGGTAAAACCGCAGCAAAAAGGGCGTTCCCCGCAGAGGAGAGCGCCCTTTGCATGTGTCGAATTGTTCACATTTGCGTTATTGAATCAAGGGGTATGATGTGGTAAAATAACCATAACCGTATATTGTGTTAGGAGATTTCATGAAGCATATATTGATATATCTTGTGATCGCCATCGGTATCTTCGGGCTGCTGGGGTGGTACTTTACACAGCAGGAGGATTTGCAGCCGCAGACGGTAGTGCCGTCCGATCTGACGATGAATAATCTTACAAAGCAATCGCAGACAATCGTAAAAATGCTGTTCAACGATATGAGCGATGAGGAAAAGAACTCATTTCGCATTGCGCTGCAGTCGGAGCTGGATGGGCTGGCGGAGGTAGAGGCGCATGACTGCATGGGTAGTGCCGAGGTTCAGCTTGCCTATGCCAAGCGGGTGTTGGATCAAGGTTGCTCTTTACTGATGCTGGAACCGGTAAACGAAACGGTAGCAGACAACCTGTTGGCGATGGCGCAGGAATATGGGGTGCCGGTGGTGCTGATGAATCACCGCGCAACCTCGGAACAGCTTGCCGCTTACAGTAATCTCTATGGCATTATCAAGGCGGAGGATACCGAGGAAGCCGAGCTGACCCGTCTGGCGGATACCATTGCGGAATACTGGAAAACCAACAGGGAACAGCTGAATTTCCGTTTGTATGATGGCAAGCTGGGCATTGCCGCTGTGACAGAATACGGCTTTGAGGAGAGCGGTAAGTGGGAAAAGCTGCAGGCAATGCTGGAGGAACGCGACTGCAACGCCATTCTGAGCCGTGATGTGGTGACAGAATACTTGAATTATAATCTGGAACCAAGGCTGGACGCTATTCATGCATTCGGCGGAGAGATGCTCCTGTTCAGCGACAGTGCCGATGCGGAAAAGGCATATTCCTATTATCGAGATCCTACCGAGTACCCCAGCGGTAATTACAAGCCCTATTTGGTGGTTATGGAGGCTGATGAAACGGCATATAACTTGTACAAGGACGGAAAGATCCTCTTTGCGGATGGTGGCGGAGGGTACATGATGGGTAAAGCTGCTGCTCAGATGGTGAAATTGCTGCTGAACGGCGAGACACCCCGCATTTCGATCCAACTGGCTACGCCTGCCGATGGCGGAAAAACTTACATTTGCAATACTGTGGTCCTCCGTAATACAATAGTGACCGAGGAACCGGAGGAAGAAGAACAGGAGCAGAAGATGGTAAAGGAATCTTCGGTGGGAATTTCCTGATACATGCATCAAAACCGACCCTGTAACGACACTGTTACAGTACAGCGATCAACGGAAAGGGGAGAGAGACAGTGCGAAAGATGATGGCAGTGCTGCTGGCTTTGGCATTGGCTCTTTCTCTTTTTGCCTGCGGAAAGGAGCCGGAGCAGACAGATGCTCCCGGCTCAGATATTCAGCAGGGGACGGTAATTCTGCCGAAGCCGCAGGAGGACGGAGACACAGACGAAAATGAAAACGATCAGAAGGGAGAATATCCCTCTGCCGAAGAACCGCTGCCTGTCAAGCCGGATCATACTCAAAAACCGCAGGACAATAAGAATAACAATAGTAATACTCAAAAGCCTGATAACGGCAAGCAGCCTGCTGAGCAACCAAAGCCGGATAACGGAAACTCAGCAGGCGGCAATGTAACTGTACCGAGCGGCGAATATCGTGCCGTATGGATCAGCTATTTAGAGCTGGAAAACATGCTTACGGGCAAGACGGCAGCGCAATTTCGCAGTAATATCGGCGCAGCGTATGATAATGTGAAAAATCTGGGCTGCAATACAGCTATTGTGCATGTACGGCCATTTGGAGATGCATTGTATGCGTCCGATTATTTTCCGACCTCCTACCTGATTACCGGAACAGAGGGAGATGCACTTCCCTTTGATCCTTTGAAGATTATGATAGAGGAGGCACACAGCCGCGGCATGACCTTTGAGGCATGGCTGAACCCTTATCGAGTGCGTGCACGCACCGGAAAAGCGCTTAGCAGCGATAACCCTGCGCAGCAGTACATAAACAGCGGCAGCAATGCTGTATATCAAACTGCAAATGGCGGGATATTCTATAACCCCGGCTCACGCGAGGCGATTGATCTGATCGTCAACGGGGTGAGGGAGATCGTAAGAAATTACGATGTGGACGCAATTCACTTTGACGATTACTTTTACGCCACGACCGACAGCAACATCGACAGTGAATTGTATGCGGCAGGCGGAAACGGACTTTCGCTGTCGGCGTGGCGCAGACAGAATGTCAACACCATGGTGCGCGAGGTCTACTCTGCGGTAAAGGCAGAGAAACCGGCGGTGCGCTTTGGCATCAGTCCGCAGGGAAATACCAAAGCAAACTATGACACGCTGTATGCTGATGTTGCTACATGGCTGGGAAATGCCGGCTATGTGGATTATATCTGCCCCCAAATCTACTACGGATTCCAGAATGCCACCTGTCCGTACAGCGCAGTGCTGAAGGAATTTGACGGCATGATAAAGGTGAGCGGAATTGATTTGTATGTAGGCTTGGCAGCCTACAAGATCGGCAAAGAGGATACCTACGCCGGAGCAAGCGGTAAATATGAGTGGCAGCAGAACAGTAATCTTTTAAGCCGTATGGTGACGGAGGCGAGAGACGCAAGCCATTATAAAGGGTATTGCCTATACAGCTACAGCTCGCTGTTTTTGCCTGCTGCCGGGGTAAAGGCACAGATACAGACGGAAATCACTGCCCTTAGCAAGCTCCTATAACCGACCCATGGGAGGACAGTTGTGTCAAAATTCAGGAAGAATAATAAAAAAAATGCGTTGCTTTTTACACTGGCTTTTGCTTTGATTATAGCCGGTGCGATGGCTGTCACCTTTTTTACCGATTGGAACCCGTTGGGTGCGTTGGCAGGACCGAGCCAGCCTAAGCCGGATCCCGATCAGACCGTTCCGATCCAGCCTGATAACACTTCAACCGATGAACCGAATATTGAGCCGGAGCCGGAATTGCCCATAACATTTAATATTCCGGATCGAATGCGCGCAGTGACAATCATGCCCGGCGCAGATTTTTTGACGGAGAAAAATGAAGCTGCCGAGAAGGTAAAAAAAGAGATAGATGCAGCGCTGGAGACCGCTAAGGCGCTGGATATGAATACCGTACTGGTGGGGACAAGCACCGACCAGTTCGCAGCATATGACAGTCTGACAAGACCGGTGGCCAATGCAGTATTTGATCCTTTGGATTATCTTATTGCGGGTGCGCGCAGCCGCGGGCTGTATGTATACTGTTTCTTTGATTTGAAGGCGACCTACGACGGTATGGGGCTGGTGACTTATCCCCGTTTTGATACCGCGCTGCTGAACGGAATTGAAAAGGAACTGAGCGGTTTTTTGGAGAAATACGCTCCTGACGGGCTGTTCTTCTATAACTATGATTTCCCGGAGAGTGCTACTGCCTTTGCTGACTATTTAAGCTGCGGCGGCGGTATGAATTACAGCGATTATCTGGACGGTGCCTCTCGCAAGATCGTGGAGTCGGCAAGCGGTCTGGTGCGTAAAAAGGCGCCCGGCGTGCAGGTGGGCTTGATTGCAGAGCCGCAATGGGCTACCACCAAGGAAAATGAGGCGGGGCAGAATACCCTTGATCCCTATTCCATGCTGACCGACGGACACTGCGATGTCAAGGCAATGATTGAGGACGGTCTGGCAGACATGATCGCGGTCAAGGCATTTGGGTCGTTGACCGACAGCAAGATCCCGTTTGAACGGATCGTCAAGTGGTGGTCGGAGCTGGCAGCGGAAAATGAGGTAAGAATGTACACCATTCATGCCGCTGACCGCATGGCGAACAGCACCTATGCAGGCTGGGGCTCCTCCGACCAGATGACCAAGCAGGCGATCACCCTGGAAAGCTACAAGGGCTGCAACGGCAGCATCTTTTACGGGCTTGCCAGCATGAAAGCGGATCCTGCCGGATCGGTTACCCTGCTGAAAAAGTATTTCCGTAACGAGGTAAATACGGATTACATTATGACCGAGTTGAGTGTTTCGGTGCCGGCAAAGCTGAATTATTCCACTTATGAGCCAACTGTGCTGTTCCGCGGTGCGTCCGATCCGACCAATCCGGTAACGGTGAACGGCGCCGAAATTAAGACCGACGCCAACGGATATTTTTCCAAGAGCTATGACCTGAAGCCGGGGCTTAACACCTTTACCATTGTCCACAAGGACAAGACACTGGTGTATAAGATCACCCGGAATGTTAAGATATTCCAAAGCGTCGCACCGACCGGTTCACTGACGGTAGATGGCAGCACCGACATCACGCTGACAGCGATGGCGTACGAAAATGCCGTTATTACAGCAGTGGTGAACGGACAGACGGTAACGCTGACTCGGGATAACAGTGAAGGCGATAGCACCGAATCAGACCGCGAGTCCTTCTATGTGAAGTACACCGGTACATACCGCACGCCCGCTGCCGGCGGCAGCGTAAAGAACCTTGGAAATATTACCTTTAAGGGAAGCTGGGAGGGCAAAGAGGAGACCGAGACCGGCGCTTCCATTAAGGTGAACAAGATCGCCGAGGTGGGCAGCGGCAGCCCCATTATCGTGACGGCAAGCCAGGCGGAGACCTTCCCGACCAGCACGCTGGACGATCTTTCTGACGGCAGCTATTATCCACTGCCCAAGGGGACGCTGGATTATACCGTTGGTGATATGATCGTCTTTACCAGCGGCAGTTCGACCTATCGATATTATAAGCTTGCCAGCGGACTGCGCGTTTATGCCGGAGACATTGCCGCTGCCAGCCAGCAGGTACAGGATGTGGTGGTCAGTGGAATGAGCATTTCTGCTAATACAGCAACCACAACGGTGGCGCTGAACATGAGCCAGCCGACCAGCTACTCGGTGAGTTATTCCAGCAGCGGTATTTCCTTTACCTTTAACTATCTCAAATCTGCCTGCGGCAGTTTGACTTCTCTGACAAAGAATCCGATTTTCTCCTCGGCTACATGGAGCGGAGACACGCTGACTCTGCGGTTCCGAAAGACCAATGGCATGTGCGGCTATACTGCAAGCTATAACGGCAATACGCTCTCCTTGCAATTCAATAACCCGCCCGCCGGTATCGCAGGCGCAAGAATTGTGATCGATCCGGGACACGGAGGCACTGATGTGGGTGCTTTGGGCTTCTATCCCGGCAAGCATGAGGATTATGTAAACCGGCAAATTGCTACCGAGTTAGCATCAATCCTGCGCAACCAGGGCGCGTCGGTGCTGCTCATTGATACCAGTGGCAGCTCCAAGGTTGTGCTACAAACCCGTGTGGCGCAGGCGGCAAGCTTCAAACCGCAGATTTTCCTGAGCGTTCACAGCAACTCCGCCACCAATTCCTCGGCACGGGGCAGCGAGGCT
>USBC01000058.1 GCA_900552845.1 uncultured Oscillospiraceae bacterium
GGGGGGGGGGGGGCCCCCGGGGGGCCGGGGGCCCCGCCCCCCCCCCCCCCCCCGGGGGGGGGGGGGGGGGCCCCCCCCCCCCCCCCCGGGGGGGGGGGGCCCCCCCCCCGCGGGGGGGGGGGGGGGCCCCCCCCCCCCCGGCGGCTCCGCCGTATGCTGCCCCATGCAGGGGCTTGTAAAGGGGCAGGACCTGCCGAAAATGGGCTGCTGAAAGGACCTTTGACAGAAGAAATGGGCTGCGGTAGAATAGAGGCAGCTAACGCCATAAGGAGGAGAAGACCATGAATAATCCATCGAAAGTATATTACACCGACCTGCGCACCCACGGGAACGACAATCTGCCAAAAAAGCTGCAGCGGCTGATCCGCACAGCGGGAATCGGCAATATCGACATGGAGAAGAAGTTTGTCGCCATCAAGCTGCACTTCGGCGAGCCGGGCAACCTGAGCTTTTTGCGCCCGAACTACGCCAAGGCGGTCGCCGATGTGGTGAAGGAGCTGGGCGGCATTCCCTTTTTGACCGACTGCAATACGCTGTATGTGGGCCGCCGCAAGCACGCCCTGGAGCATTTGGAGGCGGCGCAGGAAAACGGGTTTTCTCCCCTTTCTACCGGCTGCCAGATCATCATAGCGGATGGGCTGAAGGGAACCGATGAGGTGGAGGTGCCGGTGGAGGGCGGCGAGTATGTGACCGCAGCCAAGATAGGACGGGCGGTAATGGACGCCGATGTGTTCATCAGCCTGACGCACTTCAAGGGGCATGAGTCGACCGGCTTCGGCGGGGCAATCAAGAACATCGGCATGGGCTGCGGCAGCCGCGCCGGCAAAATGGAGCAGCACTGCAGCGGCAAGGTGGCGGTGAACACCGCAAAGTGCCGCGGCTGCGGGGCATGTGCCAAGGCCTGCGCTCAGAGTGCCATTACCTATGGGGCAGACAGAAAAGCGGTGATTGACGAGGCAAAATGCGTGGGCTGCGGGCGTTGCATCGGGTACTGCAATTTTGATGCGATCAGGAACAATAACTTTGATGCGGGCGAGCTGCTGAACCGGAAAATGGCGGAGTATGCCAAGGCGGTGGTGGCGGGGCGTCCCGCTTTCCACATCAGCGTGGTTATTGATATCAGCCCGAGCTGCGACTGCTGCCCGACCAATGACGCACCTATTCTGCCGGATATCGGTATGTTTGCGAGCTTTGACCCGGTGGCGCTGGACGAAGCATGCGCCGACGCCTGCAACCGGCAGCAGCCTTTGCCGGACAGTCAGCTTGCCGACAATATGGCGGCAGAGGGTTTCTGTGACCACCATGACCACTTTACCAACAATTTCCCCGAAACCGACTGGCGCACCTGCCTGGAGCATGCCGAGAAAATCGGGGTAGGGACCCGCAGCTATGAGCTGGTACGGGTGAAATAACAATACCGTCAGATATCGCCCGAAGGGAATCGTTCCCTTCGGGCGATTTGGCGGAGTGCAGCAGGCAGTCCGGGGAAAGATACGGCTGAGGAAATACTTTTCTGCTGCATTTTCCCATGAGTGCAGCGGGACGGTTGGTGAAGATTGGGTGAAAAGTGCAGGGGATAAATTGACAAATACACACAGTGTGTATTATAATCACTCATGCACTCTTCCGCGGACAGCAATGTCTGCCGGTGAGAGAAGATCGATTTTTTCCCGAAAGGAGTGAGAGCAATGACAACGGCAAGCCAGCAGATGGATAAGCGTACGCTGCGTACCCGTGAGGCGATCCGCTGTGCGCTGCTCTCGCTGCTGAACCAGAAGGACGCCTTCCAGATCAATGTCTCGGAGCTGACCGAGAAAGCGCAGATTAGCCGGAAGACCTTTTACCTGCACTATGCCAGTGTGGACGAGGCGCTGCAGGAGCTGGAAAACGAAATAGAGCAGTGGGTAATGACCCAACTGAAGCAAAGCGGCATTTGGGACAACCGCGATGACATCTATACCATTCTGAGCCATGTGGATAAGGCGCTGCAGGAGCATGAGCTCTATTCCTGCTACCTGACCAATCGGCGCTCCCGCTATTTCCTGATGTATCGTCTGAAGGACGCGATAACCAAGATGGTGAAGGACGAAATAAAGGAAAATGTCGGCACCGAAGCCGCAGAGGACGATGTGGAGGCAGCAGCGGATTTTGCCGTCTCCGGCATTCTTTCTATGTATTACGACTGGCTGACCGCCCAGCGGGTGACGCTGCGGCAGCTTGCCGAAAAAGCGCAGAAGCTGCTGACCGGCGCGGTGCGGGGACTTTTGGGAAAAAGGACAGAAGAAAAGGAGTAAAATAAAATGGCAGAACAGGTTAAACGCCGCAGAGGAGACCGCAAGGACGGACGCCTGCTGCGAGAGCTGGATTCCCTGCACTACATTACGGGCATTATTTACCCGAACCGCTGTGATAACGAGGCATACATCGGGCTGCGGGTAGACCTGACCCCTATTAACGAGTACCTGAAAAAGAAAAACGAGGGGGAGGAGCTGTTCCCCTATACCATGTTCCACATCATCACAGCGGCGCTCATCAAGACCATTACCCTGCGCCCCAAGCTGAACCGCTTTATTGCCAACTGTAACTTTTACCAGCGCAATGAGGTGACCGCTTCCTTTATCGTCAAAAAGAAATTCAGCGATAACGGCGGCGAATCGCTTGCTTTTATCCATGCGAAGGACGAGGAGACGGTGGAGACGCTGCATGAGCAGCTTTTTAAGAAAATTTCGAACTGCCGCAGTGAGGAGACGGGGGATTCCACCGAGGATACCATGGATTTCCTGAACAAGATGCCCCGCTGGTTTTCCAAAGCTGTCATCAAGACGCTGTGCTGGCTGGACCGCCACGGCTGGGTGCCACAGGATATCATTGCCAGTGACCCCTATTATTCTTCGGTGGTGCTTTCCAACCTCGGCTCCATTGGGCTGAAGTGCGGCTACCACCACCTGACCAACTGGGGTACCTGCTCGCTGTTTTGCATTGTGGGCGAAAAGAAGATGGCGCCCTATTTTGCTGCCGACGGCAGCTATGAGCTGCGTGAAACGCTGGACCTGGGGCTGACCATTGATGAGCGCCTGGCGGACGGCTATTACTATTCCAAGAGCATTAAGTTGCTGAAATATCTGCTGGAGCACCCGGAACTGCTGGAGCGCCCCGCCAATGAGGAGGTAGACTATGACCATCACTGAGACCAGAACTCCATGGATCGCCAACCTGGGCGATGTGCCTGCGACGCTGGATTATTTTCAGGGGAGTATGTATGAGGCGGTAGAGAAGATCGCCCAGAAATATCCCGAATACATTGCCTATGACTTTATGGGGCGCAGCACCACCTACAAAAAGTTTGTGGAACAGATCAACCTCTGCGCCCGTGCGCTGAAGGCTATCGGGATCCGCGAGGGGGATAAGATCACCATTTGCATGCCCAACTGTCCCCAGACTGTGATTATGTTCTATGCGGTGAACCTGGTGGGCGGTATTGCCAACATGGTACACCCGCTTTCCAGCGAAAAAGAGATCGAATTCTACCTCAAGGAGTCCGGCAGCATCTGCGCTCTGACGCTGGACCAGTTCTACCACAAGTTTGAGGCGGTTCGCCAGAATGTGGAGAGCCTTAATAATGTCATCATCGCCAGCATCAAGGACGAGCTTTCCAAGCCCATTAAGGTGGGCTATATGCTGACCGAGGGGCGGAAGATCCAGAAGATCCCCGCTGACGCACCCATTATTCGCTGGAAAGAATTTATGCAGATGGGCACCCGCTACCGCTGGAAGTACAAGGTGCACAAGGAAGGCAAGGATCCGGCGGTGATCCTGTACAGCGGCGGCACCACCGGCATTACCAAGGGAATTCTGCTTTCCAACCTGAATTTTAATGCGCTGGGGCAGCAGATCATTGCCACCAACCTGATGTTCCGCCCCGGCGACAGAATGCTGGCGGTCATGCCGATGTTCCACGGCTTCGGACTGGGCGTTTCCATTCATTCGATGCTTTCGCAGGGCGGACGGTGTGTGCTGGTGCCCCGCTTTACCCCGCAAAGCTATGCCAAGCTGCTGCTGAAGCACCGGTGCAACTTTATTGCCGGCGTCCCCACCCTGTACGAAGCCCTGCTGCGTCTGCCCACGATGGAGGGCGCTGATCTGAGCTTCCTCAAGGGCGTGTTCTCCGGCGGCGACAGCCTTTCCATCGAGCTGAAAAAACGGTTTGACAAGTTCCTGTTTGACCACCATGCGGTCATTCAGGTGCGGGAGGGCTACGGCACGACCGAGTGCGTGACCGCAAGCTGTCTGACCCCGACCCATATGGCGAAGGAGGGGTCCATCGGGTTGCCGTTCCCCGATACCTACTATGACATTGTAAAGCCCGGTACGCAGGAGAGTCTGCCCTACGGCGAGGAGGGTGAGATCTGCATTTCCGGCCCGACCGTGATGATGGAATATGTGGGACACCCCGAGGAGACGGCGCAGACCCTGCAGACCCACCCCGATGGGCGGGTGTGGGTACACACCGGCGACCTGGGCTATATGGACGACGACGGGTTTATCTATTTCAAGCAGCGCATCAAGCGCATGATTATTACCAGCGGGTACAATGTTTATCCCAGCCAGCTGGAGAATGTTCTGGACGCACATGATCTGGTGCAGATGAGCTGCGTCATCGGTGTGCCGGACAGTCTGAAGATGCAGAAGGTGAAGGCCTTTGTAATGCTGAAGCCGGGGCTGACCCCCTGCGACGAATACCGGGATATTCTGATGAACTACTGCCGCAAGAACATTGCGAAATATGCCATGCCGTATGAGATCGAATTCCGTGAGCAGCTGCCCAAGACGCTGGTAGGCAAGGTGGCGTATCGTGTGCTGGAGGAAGAAGAGATCAACAAGCTGAACGGTGAAAAGAAGAATGAGGCGTAAGTAAGACGGTGTTTCCCTCCTTCTCGGAGGGAGGACAGTCTGCGCAAGCCGTGAATAAGGGGGCGCCCTCTCTTGCAGGGCGCCCCCTCTTTGCAAAACGATCCGCCGGATCATTTTGCAAATTCAGCCCCCTGCGGAGCGCCCTCCGGTCTAAAGGGTTTCGCTTGCTGCGGCAAGCGACCAAAGGCGCTGCCTTTGGAAACTGCAAGCCTTTTGAAAAAAGCCCCACCGAAAACTTTGCTTTTTGGCACAAGAAAAAAGCCCGGTCGAAACCGGACTTTCTTTATAAACGGCAAAGCCCCGTTCCCACCCTCGCGTTCGGTCGGCGTTACGGGAATAACAATAAAAATAACAGTACATGAATGCACGATCGGGGCATAACAATAAAAGGGAATCGAACCCGGTGCTGCCCACGCACTTCCATGTTTGCGGACTCATTCTCAGCCGCAGAGATCACGCCCGCGCCCGAAGGCTACCACATTGCCGTCAGGCGGGCTCGCCGGAGTGGGGAGGGCTGCCCGCAATGCAATGAGGGTCAGCACGACTCAAACGGAGGGGAGCCCGCCGAATGCCGAGGAAGGAGAGCTTTATTCCAGCAGATCGGAGGTCCAGTTGGTCGCCTGCAGGGTGTTATCCAGCAGGCGCAGAGCGCGGGAGGCTTCATCGGCCTGCCGCTGCAGTGCAGGGACATCGACAGCAGGGAGGATCTTGATTTCGGTGCGGGTGGCACGATGTGTATTCTGACCAGCCTCTTCCACCAGACGGCGGTAGGATTCCGCCTGCAGGGAAAGCACATCGCGGCGGGCGATCAGTTCAGTGAGGGTGCTCCCCTCGACCTTTACGGCGCAGTTGGTAAGGTTGATGCGGGAGATGAGCCATTCCAGACGGGAAAAGCACTCCGAGAGTTCGCCCAACAGGACGGCGGGGTCTTCAGTGGGCTTTTCACCCTCCTGCATCAGGACATTATTGTTTAGGCGATAACGGAGCTGTTCGATTCGGCGGTTGAGATCGGCGCGCTCCTGCAAGGCTTCTGCCAGCTTCATAGAAATTCCCTCCATTTAAGAATAAGAATAATCTTCCTTTGGTATTATAGCATGGCGGGGGAGGGGTTGCAATCCCGAGAAAACTGTGCTAAAATAGCCCCGTTAATATAAAATGGCTGTGACGGAGACAGTACCCCCGAACAATGGCAAAGCGAGCTGCGGACGGTGTGAGCGCAGCGCCGGGCGTCGGTGCGGGAAGATCACTCCTGAGCTGAGACCTGAACGCCATGCGGTCAGTAGGGTTTTCCGGCGATCCCCCGTTAGCGGGTCCCCGCATACCCTGTGCGGCGTAATAGGTGGTTGATAAGCGAAGTGCATGGCGCTCCGTCCTGTTATGGGATCGGACGCTTTTTTATTTGCGGAAAACCACTCTGCCGCAAACCGAAAACCGATTGGAACAAAAAGGCAAAACGAAAGGAGCCGGACGAAATGTACCAAAGTGTTTCTCCCAATGTGAACTTTGTGGAGCAGGAAAAGAAGATAGAAGCCTTCTGGCAGGAGGAGCATATCTTTGAAAAGAGTATCGATTCCCGTAAGAAGGGGATGCCGTATGTCTTTTATGATGGTCCCCCCACGGCAAACGGCAAGCCCCATATCGGGCATGTGCTGACCCGCGTCATCAAGGATATGATCCCCCGCTACCGCACCATGAAGGGCTACATGGTGCCCCGCAAGGCAGGTTGGGATACCCACGGGCTGCCGGTGGAGCTGGAGGTAGAAAAAAAGCTGGGGCTGGACGGCAAGGACCAGATTGAAAAGTACGGTCTGGAGCCTTTTATTGCCCACTGCAAGGAAAGTGTGTGGAAGTACAAGGGCATGTGGGAGGATTTTTCCCGCACTGTGGGCTTCTGGGCGGACATGGACAACCCCTATGTCACCTATGACAACAATTATATCGAGAGCGAATGGTGGGCTCTGAAGAGCATTTACGACCGCGGGCTTTTGTACAAGGGCTTTAAGATCGTGCCATACTGCCCCCGCTGCGGGACCCCGCTTTCCAGCCACGAGGTGGCGCAGGGCTACAAGGCGGTAAAGGAGCGCAGTGCCATTGTGCGCTTTCAGGTAAAGGGCGAGGACGCTTATTTTCTGGCGTGGACGACCACCCCATGGACATTGCCCAGCAATGTGGCGCTGTGCGTGAACCCCAAAGACACCTACTGCAAGGTGAAGGCTGCCGATGGCTACACCTATTATATGGCGCAGCCGCTTTTGGATACCGTACTGGGCAGACTGAAAACCGAGGATACCCCCGCCTATGAGGTGCTGGAGGAGATGCCCGGCACCGCACTGGAATATAAGGAATATGAGCCGCTTTTCGCCTGCGCTGCCGAGTGCGCCGAAAAGCAGAAGAAAAAGGGCTTTTATGTGACCTGCGCCGACTATGTTACTATGGGTGACGGTACCGGTATCGTTCATATTGCGCCCGCCTTTGGTGAGGACGACGCACAGGTGGGACGCCGCTATGACCTGCCCTTTGTGCAGTTTGTGGACGGTAAGGGTCATATGACCGAGGAAACGCCCTTTGCGGGGTTGTTTGTGAAGGACGCCGACCCCAAGGTGCTGGTGGATCTGGAGAGCCGCGGGCTTTTGTTTGACGCACCCAAGTTTGAGCATGACTATCCCTTCTGTTGGCGCTGCGATACCCCCCTGCTGTACTATGCCCGTGAGAGCTGGTTCATCAAGATGACGGCGGTAAAGGACGACCTGATCCGCAACAACAATACCATCAACTGGATCCCCGAAAGCATTGGCAAGGGACGCTTCGGCGACTGGCTGGAGAATATTCAGGACTGGGGACTGAGCCGCAACCGTTACTGGGGCACCCCCCTCAATATCTGGGAGTGCGAATGCGGCGAGCGCCACGCCATCGGTTCTATCAAAGAGCTGAAGGAGATGAGTGACGACTGCCCCGAGAACATCGAGCTGCACCGTCCCTTCATTGATGCCGTGACCATTCGCTGCCCCAAGTGCGGCAAAAAGATGCACCGTGTGCCGGAGGTCATCGACTGCTGGTTCGATTCCGGCTCCATGCCCTTTGCGCAGCACCATTATCCCTTTGAGAACAAGGAGCTGTTTGAGGCGCAGTTCCCCGCCGACTTCATCAGCGAGGCGGTGGACCAGACCCGCGGCTGGTTCTATTCGCTGCACGCCATCTCCACCCTGATGTTCAACCGTGCCTGCTTTAAGAACGTTATCGTGCTGGGGCACGTGCAGGACGAAAACGGGCAGAAGATGAGCAAATCCAAGGGCAACGCTGTCGACCCCTTTGAGGCGCTGGAGACCTACGGCGCCGATGCGATCCGCTGGTACTTCTATATCAATTCCGCCCCGTGGCTGCCCAACCGGTTCCACGGCAAGGCAGTGGTGGAGGGACAGCGCAAGTTCATCGGGACGCTGTGGAATACCTATGCGTTCTTTGTGCTGTATGCCAATATTGACAACTTTGATGCGACGAAATATACTCTGAACCCTAACGACTTGACGGTAATGGATCGCTGGCTGCTGAGCCGTCTTTACAGCACTGTACAGGCGGTGGACGACCATCTGGCAAACTACCGCATTCCGGAGGCGGCAAAGGCGCTGCAGGGCTTTGTAGACGAGATGAGCAACTGGTATGTGCGTCGTGGACGCGAACGCTACTGGGCGCCCGGCATGGAGCCTGACAAGGTAGCCGCCTACATGACGCTGTACACGGCGCTGGTGACCATTGCCAAGGCTGCCGCCCCGATGGTGCCGTTCCTTGCTGAAGCCATTTATCAGAACCTTGTACGCAGTGTGGATAAGACTGCGCCCGAGAGTATCCACCTGTGCGACTTCCCCACTGTGGAGGAGAAGTGGATCGACAAAGAGCTGGAAAGCAAGATGGACGAGATCATTCGCATTGTGGAGCTGGGACGCGCCGCCCGCAACGGTGCCAACCGCAAGAACCGCCAGCCCCTTGCCGAGATGTATGTGAAGGCAGATAAGGATCTGGACGGCTTCTATATGGATATTATCCGTGAGGAGCTGAATATCAAGGAGGTCATCTTCACCAAGGAGGTGGAGGGCTTCGTCAGCTACAACTTTAAGCCGCAGCTGAAAACCGTCGGCCCCAAATACGGCAAGCAGCTGGGGAAGATCCGCGAAGCGCTGGCAAATCTGGACGGACGCGCCGCCAAAGCCATTCTGGACAGCGAGGGCAAGCTCAGCTTTGACTTCGGCGAGGGCCCGGTGGAGCTGACCGCCGATGATCTCTTGATCGAGACAACGCAGCGGGAGGGCTTCTATACCGTATCCGACCGTGACATCACCGTTGCCATTGATACCGTGCTGACCCCGGCACTCATTGAGGAGGGCTTTATGCGGGAGATCATCAGCAAGGTGCAGACGATGCGCAAGGAAGCCGGCTTTGAGGTGACGGATCATATCCGCATTACCATGGAGGGCAGCGAGAAGGTGACTGCCGTTGCCGAGGCGAGAAAGGCGGAGATTGCCGGCGCAACGCTGGCGGAGAGCCTGACGGTGGGTACCCCTGCGGGCTATACCAAGGAGTGGGATCTGAACGGCGAAAAGGCAACGCTGGGCGTCGAGAAGATCGGATAAAGGAAAAGAAAAAAGCGGCGGACGCTCCGGAGCGGGGAGCGCCCCCCCCGCCAAGCGGGGCCGCGCGCCCGCACCCAATT
>USBC01000059.1 GCA_900552845.1 uncultured Oscillospiraceae bacterium
CGGAGCGGGATTACCGCCTGTGGGTCGCCCCGCGGGACTGCGCCGGCAGTATGATCCGCTTTTGAGGAGGAGAGAAGATGCTGAAAATACAGGTCATTGCCATCGGCAAGGTCAAGGAGGAATGGATGCGGCAGGGCATCGCCGAGTACCAAAAGCGGCTGAGCGCCTACTGCCGGTTCGAGATCATCGAGCTGGAGGAATACCGCCTGCCGGATAATCCCTCAGAAGCCGAGATTGCCCGCGGGCTGGAAGAGGAGGGAAACCGAATTCTCAAGAAAGCATCGGGACTTATCTTCCCGCTTTGCATCGAGGGCGATATGCTCACCTCCCCGCAGCTTGCGGAACTGATTGCAGGATCTGCACTGAAAAGCGGCTGCTTCAGCTTCATTATCGGCGGCAGCTACGGATTATCCCCACAGGTCAAGGCGGCCGCCGCACGCAGGATCAGCTTCTCCCGCCTCACCTTTCCGCACCAGCTTGCCCGTGTGCTGCTGTGTGAGCAGATCTACCGTGCCTGCGCCATCAATGCCGGTGCCAAGTATCACAAATAATGAATTTTCCCCCGCAGCTTCGGGGGATTTTTTGTTGAAAGGTCGTAAAGGCTTTCGGTCAAGCCTTTTCCAAAAGGCTTGCGGTTTACCAAAAACAGCGTCTTTGGTCGCTTGCCGCAGCAAACAAAATTTCCTTTTTCCGGAGGGCGCTCCGAAGGGGAATGAATTGTGACCGGCACCTTCGGAAGGAAAGATAGTGTGAAAGGAAACCATCGGGGCTTCCTTTCTTGTATCATAAATAACCTATATCAACAATCTGCTGCGTTCTTTCCACCAAAAAAGCCCCCTTTCGGGAGCTTAATTGTAAATTTATCGTAAAAGTTTGTGCGAATTCAACACTTTCACTGCAAATCTGTCCGTTTTCGTCCGTATTAGTGGAGGGGGTTCACTCCACCCCGTCCAGCAGCCGCTGCAAATTCTCCGCAAACTTCCCCAGATGCACCCCGTCCATCAGCCGATGGTTCGCGTCAATGGAGTAGGGGAGCGTCAGCCGTCCGTCCGCTTCTCTGCGGTACTTCCCCCAAATCGCCTGCGGCGTCCCGTCGTCGGGGCTTTCCCGGTTGTTCAGCACACCGGTAAAGTCCAGCCACGGCAGGCAGCTCAGGTAAATAAGCCCCTCCATCTGCTCGTCCGTCTGGTTCAGCAGTCCGCTTTGCGCTGCGCTTTTTTCGGCAGTCCTCCGGCAGAATTCCGTAGGCTCCGGCGTCATTTCTACCGTCACAATGTGGAATAGTTCGCTCCCAGCGTGCATGTCGGTCAGGCTCGGGATCAGTTTCCCTACGCGCACGGGCGCACCGCCCATAAGCCGATAATGAAAATTCCTGATCGGCTCCATGGCACGGATGCTGTACCAGCACAGCGCATAGTAAAAGCTCACCCTGTTTTCCTTGCACCAGCGGTGCAGTCGGGTCACATCAAGACGAAAAGTGACTCCCAGATAGGGGAATTGCTGGGCGGAAAACAGCTTGTAGTGCTCCCGCCGGTCCCAGGTGTTCAGATCAATGGGCTGTGCCATAACAGTCCCTCCCGTTTTGCCTTTCGGCAGATTTGGCTTTCAGCTCCTTTTCGGGCCTTGCAAAAAGCCCCGTTACGCCCGCA
The DNA here is from genome assembly GCA_900552845.1 of uncultured Oscillospiraceae bacterium. Taxonomy (GTDB): domain Bacteria; phylum Bacillota; class Clostridia; order Oscillospirales; family Ruminococcaceae; genus Angelakisella. Next base: position 1,650 of record USBC01000059.1, read on the forward strand.
GGACGTTTTTGCTCCGCAAAAACTGCCGGTCTGCGACCGTCAAGCCCGCCTGCGGCGGGCTGCCCTGCGGGCATTTCTCCGCCGGTCTCCCGCCGCAATTTCCGGCAAAACTCAGTCCCATGCGACCGCTTCGCCGCTCAGGTATTCGTCAATCTCCTTTGCCGCCTGCCGCCCCGCACCCATCGCCAGAATGACGGTAGCGGCGCCGGTCACGGCGTCACCGCCGGCAAAAACGGCGGGCATGGTGGTGCGGCAGCTTTTTTCTACAGTGAGCAGCCGCCCCCGACGATCGGCGCTCAATCCGGCAGTTGTTCGGTGCAGCAGCGGATTCGGCGTGGTGCCGATTGCCATGATAACGGCGTCGCAGGGGAGGGTAAATTGGGCGTTCGGCAGTACCTCAGGGCGCCGGCGACCGCTTTCGTCCGGCTCACCCAGTACCATGGTATCGCACCGTATACCGGCAACAAAGCCATTCTCGTCGCCCAGTATTTCCACTGGATTGGTCAGCAGACGAAAGACAACACCTTCCTCCTCTGCGTGCTCCACTTCTTCCGCTCTTGCCGGCAGTTCCTCCCGCCCCCGCCGATAAACGATGGTCACAGCAGCGCCGCAGCGCAGGGCACAGCGTGCTGCGTCCATCGCAACATTGCCGCCGCCAACGACGACTACCTGCTTGGCAGGCATCAGGGGAGTCATGACATCTGGCTCGGCTGCATGCATCAAGTTGATGCGGGTCAACCACTCATTCGCGGAAAATACGCCGCACAGCGTTTCGCCGGGAATGCCCATAAAATTGGGCAGTCCTGCCCCGCTGCCGAGAAATACGGCAGAAAAACCACTTTGCAGCAGCTCCTGCACCGGCATGGTTTGCCCGATAACGGTATCGGTCTCAATGGTAACGCCCAGCTTTTTTAGGGCGGCAATCTCTTCGCTCAAGATGCTTTTCGGCAGGCGAAACGCCGGAATACCATAGGCAAGCACGCCTCCGGCGGTGTGCAGTGCCTCAAAAACGGTGACGGAATAGCCCGATCTTGCCAGTTCGCCCGCGCAGGCAAGACCGGCGGGACCGGAACCGACCACCGCCACCTTTTTGCCCTTTTCTTCGGGACGGGGCAGGAAATTCGTTTCGGGGTGGGTGCGGTGCCAATCGGCAACAAAGCGCTCCAGCCGCCCGATGGCGACGCTTTCCCCTTTTTTGCCGCGGACACAGACCGCCTGACACTGGTTTTCCTGCGGACAGACCCTACCGCAGACGGCGGGCAGGGTGTTATCTGCCGAAAGAATTGCCCATGCGCCGGCAAAGTCGCCATCGGCAACCCTGGCAATAAACTGCGGGATACGCACTCCGACGGGACAGCCGGAGCGGCAGGGAGCGTTGGGACAATCGAGGCAGCGGCGCGCTTCCTCGATGGCGGTATTTTCATCATAGCCCAGTGCTACCTCCTCAAAATTGCAGCGGCGGTAGTCAGGGGACTGCACCGGCATGGGGGCGGCTACAGGGGACAGGTTGGGATTTTTATTCACGGGAATTCCTCTTTTCGGGGTAAAATGGGAGATACGGAAAGATTGGGGAGAACCGCCCGAAGGGCGTTTCGGCGCAGCCGAAACCGGCGGTCTGCGACCGCCGAAGCCGTCCTGCGGACGGCTTGCCCTTCGGGCGGTTTGAGCCAGCCGAGGACTCCGGTCAAGGCAGTGTTATTTTGGCGCCAGTCCCAAAAGGCGGCAGGCAGCTTCGCGGCTTTTTTGCTCTTCAGGGCGGTATAGCCGACTGCGGCGGATCGCCTCGGCAAAATCCACTTGATGCCCGTCAAATTCGGGACCGTCCACGCAGGCAAAGCGCACCTCACCGCCGACAGTAAGACGGCAGCAGCCGCACATGCCTGTGCCGTCAATCATGATGGGGTTCATGCTGACGGTGCAGGGAGTATCCCAGCGGGCAGTCAGGTCACTGACTGCCTGCATCATGGGCAGCGGACCGATGGCAAACACCATATCGAACCGCTCGCCCGCCTGCAAAAGCTGCTCCAGCGCGCCAGTGACAAATCCCTTTTCTCCGGCGGAGCCGTCATCGCTGCACAGCAAAAAACGGTCGCTGGAGTCGTTCATTTCCCGTTCCAAAATGACCTGCTCTCTGCTGCGAAAACCGGCAATGGCAGTGACACGGCACCCTTGACGGTGCAGGGCTGCAGCAGTAGGCAGGGCGATGGCGCAGCCCAGACCCCCGCCGATGACGGCAGCATTGCGATAGCCTTCGATGTGGCTGGGACGTCCCAAAGGGCCGGTAAGGGAAGATAGACTGTCACCGATGGAAAGGCTGTCCAGCAGCAGAGTGGTGCCGCCTACGACCTGATAGACGATGGATACGGTGCCGGCAGCAGGGTCAAAATCCGAGATGGTGAGGGGAATACGCTCACCGCGGTCGGTGGGACGCAAAATGACGAATTGACCGGCGGCGGCATGAGCTGCGACTTCCGGTGCCGAGACGACCATGCGGCTGATGCCCGGTGCCAGTATTTCCTTACGGAGAATGGGTGCTTTCATGGGAAGAATACCTGCTTTCTTGTTGCTGATATAAGTACGGATTAATGGACGCAGCGCATGCTATACTGGGGACAGTAGAGCAAAGGAGCGTGCCGGATATGCGTTATGAGATAAAGTTTGTGCGGGGTCATGTGGAGGTTTATGATCGGGAGGGGAACTTTGTGTTCTCTGCCGATACCGAGCGGGAAGCGGAGGAGGATCTTCGACTGCTTGCCGCCTGACGCGCCGGCGGCGGGCGGAGCCTTTTGCGGGGCGGCCGCCGGCCCGCCCCGCCGGGGCGGTCTCTGCCCCCCTTTGGGGGGCAGGCGGCGGCAAAGCCGCTGCGGGCTGCCGCCCCGAAAATCCCCTGCGTTGCAGTGAAAACTTATATCATAAGGGTCACTGCGTTTTTATTATTGATGATGTGCGTAAGGGAATAGGAACCGCCGTACTCGCCATCGATGGTCCAGCTAATGGAATGACTTGACTCGAAGGTGATATCCGAAGCCCGCCGCATTTTCACCAGCGGGCCATCATAATTCTGGCTCATCAGGGCGCTCAGCATTGCCTGCGCCTCCAGTGCATTAAGGGGATTTTTGACCAGCAGCAGCTCGTACATGCCATCGTCCAGCAGTACCCGCTCAGGGTCAAGCTTCAGCACGCCGCCCAGAGAGATGGTATTGGTGACAGCGCCAAAGAGAAAGTCGCCCTCAAAGGCTTCGCCATCGGCAGTAATTTTAACATGGATCGGTTGGATCTTGCCGAGGCTTTTGGCTCCCTCCAGAATATAGGCAAAGTGCCCCAACGCATTTTTTATCTCCTGCGGGGTGGCATAGCTGGTTTCGGTAAAGGCACCAAATGCGGCGATGTAATTAAAGTAGCGGTCGTTCAGGGAACCTACGTCCATGTGGAATTCTCTGCCGGTGACGGCGTGCAGAGCAGCCTCCTCCACGCGGGTGGGAAGGTGCAGGCTGGCAGCAAGGTCATTGGTGGAACCAAGCGGGATATAGCCCATTGGCCGGCGATCCTCCCGCTGCATCATGCCGCTGACCATCTCATTCAAGGTACCATCGCCGCCGCAGCAGACGACCAGATCGTAAGCGCCGGCGTCCTCTATGACCTTACGGGTACAGTCCAGACGCGCACGGGTGGGGTAAACGGTGACCTCGTAATCGTGATCGGAAAAGACCCGAACCATTCGGTAAAGTTCGGTCTGCGCCTGATTGCGTCCGGCAAAGGGATTGATAATAAATAACAGCTTTTTCATTATGCGTTCTCCTATGTTTTCTCCTTATCGTTTGTTAGTGGGAGGAATGCAGGCGAAGACAATGCGGCAACCGCGCCAGGCTGACAAAGGCAAGCCTGCCGCTATTCAGCGATAGGCATCAAGGACGCTTTGCAGATAGTCGCAGAACTGCTGCACGATCGGCTGCGGGGAAAGAATTTTGACCGGAGCACCAAGACCGGTGAGCCATGCAAAGAACTGCGGACTGGGGACGACCTCCACCGTGACAGTGAAGCCGCCCTCTCGGTCCGGAGTAAGGATCAGCTCCCGCCCAAAGCGGTCAAAGACGATATTCGACATGGAGGATTCAAAGCGCAGGGTGACCTTCTGCGGCTCGCCCCCGTACATGCCAAAGACCTTTCGGGAATAGGCAGCAGGATCAAAACCGGCAAAAAGCTCCTTCCCCAGTCGTTCCTCGCCGGTCTGGGTAATGGATTCCATCTTGTCCACCCGGTAATGGCGGCGCTCGGCGTGCTCGGCATCGTAGCCGACAAGATAGTAGTTTTCATCGTCCCACAAAAGCGCCCACGGGCTGATCCGGTAACGCTTGCCCTCATGACGGTATTTCTTTTTTCCGTTCATATCCCAGTCAAAGTAGCGGAATGTGATGCGGCTGCCGGCGGCAATGGCACTGTGGAGAGCATCGACATTGTAATAGATGCTTTCATTCATATTTTTGATGCGGTGGGTGACATAGACCTGCCGGCGGAGCGCCTGTGCTTCGTGACGGCTTGCCAGCTTTTCCAGCTTGGCAATCAGCTCATTGCTTTTGCGCAGAGAAAGGAACTTACTGCTCTGCACGGCGTCTACAAGCAGCTTCAGCTCGGGAAGCTGGAACTCCCGGTTGGCGATAAAGTAGCCGCCGTCCTGCGCCTTGCGGTACTCAATATCCAAGCCGTAACTGCGCAGTCCGTCAATGTCATCATAGATGCTTTTGCGCTCAGCGGCAATATCGTGACGGGCAAGATAGTCGATCATTTGAGAAACGGTGACAGGGTGTGCTTCGTCGGTATTCTCCAGCAGGAACTGTCGAAGATACAGACACTTGAGCTTCTGGTTGGCGGAACGAGCCATAGGGAGCCTCCTTTACCGCAGATTTTATGCCTCTATTTTACCACAGGGCAGTGGGAAATACAATGGACAAAGCCCCATAAGGGGGACAAAGAGAAGCATCATCGTTCATACGCCCGGCTTTCATTTTGGCGGGCGGGCATGGCAGGAAAAAGACACCTCCGCAAAAGAGGTGTCTTGGTTCATATGGCGATTATTTGCCGCAGCACTTTTTGTACTTCAGTCCGCTGCCGCAGGGACAGGGATCGTTGCGGCCAGGCTTCTTTTTATCGGCTTTCATGGGGATTTTCTTCACGGTGCCGTCCTCACCGGTGGCAAGGGGCTTCATGGTCTGCTCCCGCTTGATCTCGGTTTGAGGACGGGGACGAATGGTAAGCAGCATCTTGACGGTGTTTTCCTTGATGCCCTCGATCATCTGATCAAACATCTCGAAGCCCTCCAGACGGTAGGCAACAACGGGATCCTGCTGGGCATAGCCGCGCAGACCGATACCGCGCTTGAGCTCCTCCATGGCGTCGATGTGATCCATCCACAGGGTGTCGACATTCCGCAGCAGCACTACCCGCTCGATCTCCTCGAAGGCATCACCGAACAGCTCCCGCTGGGCGTCGTAGCGAGTCGCTGCCTTTTCCTGCAAAATCTCAGCGATATCGTCACGGCTCATCTGCCGCAGCTCCTCCAGCGAATAGTGCAGGTCGTTTTCATCGGTGATCCAGCCCATAAAGCGGTCACGCAGACCGTCAAGGTTCCATTCCTCGTGGTTCTTTTCGTCAACAAGATACTGCTGTACGCTGGTGGCGATATATTCCTCCATCATCTTGCGGATACTGTCGGAGACCGATTCACCGTCCAGCACGCGGCGGCGCTGGGAATAGATGATTTCGCGCTGGCGGTTCATGACGTCATCATATTTGAGAACGTTTTTACGCATCTCAAAGTGCATACCCTCGATGCGTGCCTGCGCCGACTGAATGGAATTGGAGAGAACCTTTGCTTCGATGGGCATATCATCATCAACACCCATGGTGTTCATCAGCGCCTGCAGGCGCTCGCCGCCGAACAGACGCATAAGGTCGTCCTCCAGCGAGATGACAAACTTGGTGGTACCGGGGTCGCCCTGACGACCGGCACGGCCGCGCAGCTGATTATCGATGCGGCGGCTTTCATGCCGTTCGGTACCAAGGATATACAGACCGCCGACGGCACGCACCTTGTCGGCTTCGGGCGCAATTTCCGCCTTGTATTTTTTAAGCAGCTCCTGGAAGTGGGCACGGGCGGCAAGGATCTCCTCGTCCTGCGTTTCGCCGTAGGCAGTGGCTTCGTAGATCAGCTCCTCCTCCATACCCTCCCGGCGCAGGGCGTCCTTGGCAAGGTATTCGGCGTTTCCGCCCAGCATGATGTCGGTACCGCGTCCCGCCATATTGGTGGAGATGGTAACGGCACCGGCTTTACCTGCCTGCGCGACGATCTCGGCTTCCTTCTCATGGAATTTGGCATTGAGAACCTCGTGAGGAATGCCGCGCGCCTTGAGAAGCTTGCTGATCATCTCCGACTTTTCGATGGAGGTGGTACCCACCAGAATGGGCTGGCGGCGGGCGTAGCAATCCGCTATGATATCCAGAATGGCAGAATATTTGCCTTTTTGGGTCTTGTAAACGGCGTCGGGGAGATCCTGACGGGCGAGGGGCTTATTGGTGGGCAGCTCCACCACGTCCAGACGGTAGATGTCCCTGAACTCCTGTTCCTCGGTCATGGCGGTACCGGTCATACCTGCCAGCTTATCGTACATTCTAAAGTAGTTCTGGAAGGTGATGGTGGCAAGGGTGCGGTTTTCCCGCGCGACGGTAACGTGCTCCTTGGCCTCGATTGCCTGATGCAGACCGTTGGAATAGCGGCGGCCGATCATCAGACGACCGGTGAATTCATCGACGATGATGACCTCGCCGTCCTTGACGACATAATCAATATCTCGCTGCATGACGCCGCGGGCGGCAATCGCCTGATTGATATGATGGGCAAGGGTGAGGTTTTCGGGATCATTGAGGCTTTCGATACCGAAATACTGCTCCGCCTTGCGGGCGCCCTGCGGGGTGATGGTGGCGGTACGCGCCTTTTCATCGACGATGTAATCGGCGTGGACGTCTTCCTGATCGTCCTTGGCGTCCATTTCCTTCACACGCAGGGGGGTAAGGGTGGCGGCGAAGCGGTCGGCCTTTTCATACAGGTCGGTGGATTTTTCACCTGCACCGCTGATGATAAGGGGGGTACGGGCTTCATCGATCAGAATGGAGTCCACCTCATCGACGATGGCGTAGCTCCAGCCCCGCTGGACGCAGTTGCGCTTATAGACCACCATGTTATCCCGCAGGTAGTCGAAGCCGAATTCGTTATTGGTGCCGTAGGTGATATCGGCGGCGTAGGCTGCCCGCTTTTCATCGGGGCTCATGCCGCTGACGGCAAGCCCAACGGTAAGACCCATCCAGCGGTAGAGGTTGCCCATCCACTCGCTGTCGCGGCGCGCCAGGTATTCATTGACGGTAACAACATGGACGCCCTTGCCGGCAAGGGCATTGAGGTAGGCAGGCAGGGTGGCGACCAGCGTTTTGCCCTCACCGGTCTTCATTTCCGCAATCTTGCCGGCGTGAAGCACCATGCCGCCCAGAAGCTGCACGTCGTAATGACGCATGCCCATGACGCGGGAGGATGCCTCGCGCACCAGCGCGAACACTTCGGGTAGCACGTCGTCCAGAGAGCGGCCGCCGTTCTGCACCTGGTCGCGGTATTCCGCAAGCTTTACGGGAATCTCATCGTCGGAGAGAGCCTTCATCTGCGGCTCGAGGGCGTTGCACTTCTTCAGTTTGGAACGCAGGGAAC
>USBC01000060.1 GCA_900552845.1 uncultured Oscillospiraceae bacterium
GGCGCAAGCAAAGGCTATCGCTGCCTGTAAGGTCTCGGCTAAATCCGTAACGATGCTGGCGGCATCTTGGATTGGATCTGATCCATATACGCAGCAGGTGGTCATTGATGGGACTACGGCAAGCAGTAAGGTGGATATTCAGCTAAGTGCAGAACAGCATGCAGCCTTGGGCGATCTGGGTATTGATTTTTTGCAAATCGAAAATGCAAACGGTACCTTAACGGCGAAGGTAAAGGGCGGTAAGCCTGCATCAGATCTTACGGTACAGGTAACGATAGTGGGGGTGGTGCAGTGAACCTGAATGATAGATTCTGCGCACCGGCTGGACGCGGAGCTGTGGGGCGCTACACCACACCGACGCATACTTTTACTGTCCCGGTTGCTCCGGCAACTATCACTGCGTTGGCTGTAATCTATGCTCAGAGCGGCAAGGCGGTACTGGTTAAGACTTTAGATGATTGCCGATTAGGTGAAAAGACGATTTCTGTGTCGTTGTCGGAGACGGACACATCGCTTTTTTGTGCAGGAGAGGTACAGGTTCAGCTACGGTTAGGAGTAGGCTGCAGCCGGTTAGTGTCCAATGTTCTGCGGCTGCCTGTCGTAGATGTGCTGCAGGATGGACTTCTTGACACGGTGCAAGGAGGTGACAAGCAATGAAGACTGAGGATCTGTTATCTCCTGCGTTTATTGCATCTGCGTCAACCTTTATTACATCATTCAATTCCGTTGTTGGCGTTCCGGGACCTCCGGGTGACAAGGGCGACAAGGGCGACAAGGGTGACAAGGGTGACAAGGGTGACACAGGACCACAAGGAGAAAGGGGAAGTACTCCACAAAAAGGGGTGGACTATTTCACGCCGGAAGATATTCAGGAAGTAGCCAATGAGGCTTTAACGTTAATTGGGGTGGCAGGGATACAGAGCGTTGACGCGCTGCCGGAAAACCCCGATCCCAATGTGCTGTACCTTATCCGGGAGGGGGATAGATGATGATCTATCTAAACGGAGAGATCGGCGCAGTGTATCTAAATTGTCATTACCACAGCGAGGTGTATTTGGGCAGTACGCTGGTATGGAGTGGACTTCGGAAAAAGGCGGGAACGGCAGGAAACGAAGTCGGTTTTACCAACACGCCGCAAGGGGCAGCGCTGGTGTTCTTGCCTGGTGAAGTTGCTGACATTGCTGCCATAATGAGCACTGCTGATGCGAAAGCAAATAGGTTCATAGATGGCTTAGCGGCGCAGGTCGTATTGCTTGCATCGACCGCCGACCCTATTGTAGCGTCCGGCATTGACAGCCCGGTGCAGGAACAGACGCAACTTGAGAATGCAGCGGTCGGAGAGAGTGTTATCGTCAATCTGCTGTCGCAGACAGAGCAAATTAAACTAAGCCAACCTGCGCCGGGCGGTAATGGGATAACCGTCAACCCCATCGTTGGAGGGCAGGATATGACGCTTGTCCACTCTGCGCTAGAAGGAAATGGGGTGCCGCTGAACCCGATAGCGAAAAGCCTTAAAATCTACCTACTGATGATACAGCCGAGCGGAGATGCGGCAGACGCTGTTCCAGTGCAATCTACATCTGGTCTTGTTGTAAACCAGCCTGCGCCGAATGGTAGCGAAATCAGCTTTGTCAATTCTGACGCAGAAAATGTGCTTGGTGCCAGCAATGACGGTGATGGCAGCGCCGGAAACTGCCTGGGTGGCGAGAACACCAACAACATGGTTGCCGGAAGCACAGCAACTCCCGAAATCATCGTGATGGCGGATACGCTTAGCGCACTTGGCATGAAAGTAGCAGGCGCAGCAGAGGGCGCAGCGTATATTCCGTGGGAGTATCCCGTAAATAACGGCGGTGTACTGACGATTACACAAGTATACAGCCCAGAATACAGCGGCGGCACACTAGAGGTGACATAATGAAAAATATCATGCTAAAAGACGGCAACGGAAACGACAATGTATACCCAAATGTCGGTATTGTCTCTTTGCCGACTGTAGAGGGCGGTACGGCGAGCTTTTATGACGCTGATGAATTTGTCCTACAACAAAAGGAAGTAACCATCACCGAAAATGGTCTGACCGAGATAAGACCAGACGACGGAGTACGCACAATGACTGCCGTGTATGCGAGGGTGAATGTCCCGACAAGCGGAGAAACCGAGGAAGTAACTGTTGACCTTTCGATGGCTGACGGCAACCAAGTTATTATTCCGTCTGCGGGCAAGTCTATTTCCAAAGCAACAGTAACAAAACCGAGCACACTTGTCCCTGCTAACATCAAAAAAGATGTGGTTATCGGTGGAGTGACTGGAACGCTTGACACAAAGGAAATTTTGGACGATTACAAACTTGGCGTTATGACTTTTGGTGACGCTATTGGCAATGGGACAGTCATAGTCTCTCTAAACAGTTTGGAAATAAAGGCATGGGGTAAAGGGACATTCGACCTCTCATACGCAGACACGTCATATTCAGTTACACCGTCGTGGCAAAAAATTACCTCGCCTGAAGTAAAAATAAAGCTGAATTCGATGGCGGAATATCTGCTTACAGGCTCGCCGTCTCCACTTGACAGAATCTTTTCGGACGCAGATGCAGTTGAGTTTTGCGGAGTGATTTTTGACAAGCCATCATTTTCTGGCATAACTGAAAAGACTTGGGACAATTTGATGAGCGCATTGTCTTTTCCAAGCTCATGGGTGGGACCGAAATACATCGAACCGACGAAGTGGTACACCGATAACGGTAATGTGGATTACAATGCGGCAACCTTTCCAATGATTTGGTATCCAGTTCATGAAACGACTGGACAGCGCTTATATGCTTATTCGCTCCAAACACCGACAGGAACAATGCCTACCTATGATACTGGCACCAAAATTGTTAATAGTATTGGCATTGCTTTTATGAATGCAATGCCCGCTTATGGGGTTACCGCAAATGTTGTTGTCACAATGTTTTTTGGAGTGATTTTTTGGTATTCGTATGGGGCAATGACCATTCCAGAAGCTTTTCTGCAACAGTTTAGCTCCGAGTGGTCGTATGGCAATGTGACCCTATCGGAGGGCTGGAACCAAACTGTTATTTCGGGCGATGCTGCAACGACAACCACGATAACAGAACAACAGGCGTATGACAACTTTGCAGATGCATATGAGGGCGGCTTGCCCATCGACGATTATAATTCTGCTGCATACGGCTTGAGCGACTATGAAAAATCCGTGTTCAAGCCGATTTACAAAGCTGATTATTATAGGGGTTCGAACCCGCTTAAAATTGAACTTAACATCGTTAATACAACAGCCTGACAAAAGAAAGCGAGGTCATAATTATGATTAACACTTCCCTTGCAAACAAAATCCTCAACGCCCTGTACGGTCGATTCGGCAGCGGCGGCACAGCTCTTATCCCCACCAGTAACTCCTGCTACCTCGGGTTTTCCACGGCAGCGCCTACCATCAGCGCAGCGGGCGAGTGTACCGCTTTCCCCGAACCCGCCGCAAGCACCGGCTATAAGCGCCTGAAAGCAGAAATGGACGCCGCTGCGAATTCGTCTATCACAAACGGCACTGTCAATCTGACATGGGATGCACCCAATGAAGGACAGTCTTTCGGCAAAGCAACGCACATCGGGCTGTTCTCTGCCGAGACAGGAGGTCTCCCCATCATGGTGATGGCGCTGACCGAGGAAGTCACACTGGGACTGAAAAATACCCTTATCCTCTACAAGGGTAAGCTGACCACTGCTCTTAGTGCAAACGATGCGTCTTAAAATTGTCGTCTGCCACACCATTCTCACCGTGGTCATAGCTGGAATCACAGTAATGACGCTCTATGCCGGCTCGCTTGATTGCCAGACCGGAGATCTGATCGCCGATAACCGGCAATGCGCAGGCGGAGGAGCAGCTGCTGGTAAGCAGGCTACTGCAGGAGAAAATGACATTACTGATCGGATCCTGCCCCCATTGACGGGCGCAGCCACAGAAAGGTGTGATTGAAATGGGTGCCATACTGGGAAACCCCGCTATCGTAGGCGGCGGGGCAAGGCTAAACATCGACTATGGATCTACTCCACCGGAGGATACCACAAAGCTGTGGATCCCGCTGGCGAGAAAACCGGACAATGTCGATGTCGACATTACTGTTCCTTTCGGCGATGAATTTATCGTGCTTGATGGTGCATATGCCGAAACGTTGGCGTTTGCATCTGGAGATGTCATAGATGGGAAACTGTACATTACGGCCGGGTTTACGAGCCTCCCGTCTTCTGACCCTCTGGGGCATATCTATGTTTATGACCCTACGACTAAAGTCCTGTCTGATACAGGGGATTCGTTACCCAGGCGTAATCAGGCGGCATCTATTGCGGCGAATGGTTCATTATACATATTCGGCGGCAGTGGGTGGAACGAAAGCGGCGCTTATATGAGCAACACCAACACGGTCTACAAGTACACGCCATCGACGCATACCGTTACACAGCTTGCTAACATGCCATTTTCGCTGGCAAAAATGAGCATCTGTAAATATGACAACAAGATTTATCTAGTTAGCGGAACGAGTGTCGGTTCTGGTTCTGTTTCAGGTCAGGTTTCTTACTTGGATTTGAGCAATGACCAGTTTGTAAACCTTGGCACAAGTTATATTTATAGAAGTGGCTGTGCAGTAGGGGGTTGGAACGGGTGTATTTACTGCATCGGTGGTAGAGATAGTGATGTTTATTACAATACCATCAGGAAATTCAACCTGACAACAAAAGCTTTTACGTCGGTATCCGGACAAACGCTTTCAGACGACTTGACATTCACATCATACGCTCAGTTTGGCCAGTACATCTATGCTTTTTGTGGACAAAAAGAAAGTGGCGCATCAAGAGATGTCTATCGCTTCGACTGCGAAGCAGAGACCATAACAAAACTTGACGTGCAGCTTCCCTCAACAATGTCATGGGATTGGTGCGGTTCTGATGGAAATGTCGATTACATTTTTGGTGCGAACAGCTCATCTCAAAATGTTATTTACAAGTTTACCGTCAAGTCTCCGCTCGCAGAGAACAATCTGCTAATTCAGCATGATTACTATTCTGGGGACCGCCGATGGAAAGCCATCAATGGGAAAAAGGCGCAGATCTCCGTTTATCCCATCGATGCCTACCTCGGCAATTCTGATGGGTATGCTGAAAAAGTGACAGCACGACTGTATGATGCTGAATCTCAATCATGGAAGTCTCTTGACGGTGTATCTTACACCGCCGATATGCAGAACGCACTTAATATTTTGGGGGTGACATAATGGGTTACTACACTGAAAAGGCGAAAGAATTGAAAGCCAAACAGGAGGCAGAAATGGACGAGCTGCTATCAATCATTGCGGAGGCGGTAGAGGAACAATACCAGGCAGACTTGGGGGTAATTGAAAATGTATAAGATGATGAAGAAACTAATTGAAAAGAAGTTCTATAAAGCTGCAGAAGAAGCGCAGAACAAGCTCGATGTGTTCTACGCCATGAACCGCCTGACCGATGATGAATATAGCGAGCTGACGCTGATCGTCGAAACCACCTATGTGGAGGGGTAGTATGGAGATAGCACTTGCCGTCCTCGGATCCGGAGCGCTGGCTACGGTCATCAGCTGGCTGTTGCATCGTATTGACCGTAAGCAGGACAAGCAGGATCAGATCATCTCCGGTATGACTGCGGTGGACAATAAGCTGCAGCAGCACATCGATGCTGACGAGAGATACCGTGCCGATATGTGCCGTACCCGAATCCTGCGCTTTTCCGATGAGCTGCGGCGCGGGGTGAATCACAGTGAAGAATCCTTCAATAATGTACTGGAGGATATTGATAACTACACAGAATATTGTGTAGAACATGAAGATGTTTACATCAACTCAAAAGCGGATGCCGCTATTCGCAATATAAAAGGTGTACACGATCGCTGCATTCGCGGCGAGCTGAAATTTTTATAAAAAATAAGGAGGACAAAGAAATGAACGAATTTGTAACATGGGCTTCCCTTGGCACCTATGCCGGTGCTGTGATGATGGTGACGATCATTGTGCAGTTCCTGAAGGGCACGCCGCTGGTTAAAGTAAACGCCCAGCTGCTGGCGTACCTCGTGGCGGTGGCGATCCTCATCGGCGCCGAAGCGGTCAACGGATCCGCTCTCACTTGGCAGGGTGCGGCGTTGTGCGTACTTAATGCTTTCATCGTTGCTCTGGCAGCCGGCGGTGTGTATGATGCTGCGACTACCGGCAAGGTCAGCACCAGCGATGCTGCTGTGCTGACCGAAGAGGGAAAGGGGGAAGCCTGATGGCTTTCCTCACTCCCGATAATGTGCGATACGAGAACGGCGTGAAGATCTGTGAGAAGATAATCCCGGATTCTGCGGTTTGGAACCGAGACGTTAAGGAAGGCGGTTACACCTACCGCAAGGGCACGACCTATAAGGCCAATCGTCCGCTATCGGTAATTAAAGGCATCACAATACATAATACCGGGCGCATTAAGATCCCCAACGGAACCACAATGGCCGAGCAGTACACCCGTGCTACTTACCCCAACTGCAATATGGGATCCGTTCGAGTCCACTACTATGTGGATGATGTTGAAGGGTGGCAGAACCTTGACGAAAGCGAGGTCGGCTGGCACGCTGCTGATGGCAACTACGGCCCCGGCAACAGCACCACCATCGCCATCGAGATCATCATGGACGGCACTGACGCCGAGTATAACCGGATCGCTGAGGATAACGGTGCAAGACTTTGCGCAGCGATCCTCAAACGGCACGGCTTGGACGCAACCGCAGTCTACCAGCACCATGACTGGTACGCAAGAAAAGATTGCCCTGCCTATATCAGACCGCATTGGGACGCATTTTTGGCGGCTGTCCGGCAGTATCTCAGTGACGATACGCAGGTGCCGAGCGATTATGATAAGCTGGTCGCAGAGCTGGCAGATCTCAAAGGGCAGCTTCAGCTGCAGCATGCCAATGCGCAGGACTTCCGCGATGAGATCCTCGCAACGGTTGCAAAATATGAGACGAAATAAAAGTAGCCCGGGACGGTTTTGCCGTCCCGGACTTTGCCTTATCCATTTGACAAGTGCAACTCTCTTTTCAATGCGGATTGGAGCACAGCAGAGAAATTAACGCCAGCTTTTTCTGCTTCGAAATTGAGCCATGAGGGAATGGTGCAATTCTTTTTCACGGTACGCAAATCGTTCTTTCTGCGATACTCTGCAAAGTCCACATCGACCAAAGTAATAATATCGCTACCGGCAGCACCTTTTTGGACTGCTGCGAAGGCAGATGGATCGGGGAGGGCTTTCCCGTCATCCTGCATATCAATACCCATAAGACCGATGGCATCGCGTGCCATTTCAATTGCATCTGTAAGAGTATCTCCCTCGGTGTTAATGTTAAAATCGGGAATATACACCACAAAGCCGACTTCGTCTGGTGTTAAAACAATTGGATAAGAATTTTTCATGATTATACCTCCATTCCATGGGAAGGAGGGGCTTATTTCAGCCCTCTCCGTTTTATTATCGCCTTTGCCAAGTTTTCTTTTACTTCTTTGTGCCGTGGTATTGTTTCGGTGTCGGTACCATTTGTATATATATCATGGTTCCCACCATTTCGCTTTAGATACCATCCGTTTTGCTCTAAAAGCTCAATAAGGTCTTTTCTTTTCATTCTTCGCCCTCCTTACAATACATATTATACGCCCTTAATACGCATTTGTCAATAGCTTTTCTTAAATTTGTAAAGAAATTTATATGATAACATTGAGCAACACGAAGGCATTGCTTGACTTTATAGGGGAAGATCAAGGTAAGGGAATTCTGCTTCTGTATGCTGGTATATATCCTCCTGATTGGTCAGCAGATCATCATTACAGAGAATCCGGCAGATGATGCGAAATGATGCTTTTGGGGGATAAATTCTATTGCTTTTTACGAAGTTTTTACGAAATAATGTTGTGAAAACCGCTTATCATATCTGAAAAGTGCAGAGGAATTAAAACGCTGAAAACTCGCTTGAACAAAGGAAAAGCCTCAGTTTCAGGCATGAAACTGAGGCTTTCTGTTTGGTGGACCCGAAGGGATTCGAACCCTCGGCCTCCGCGATGCGAACGCGGCGCTCTCCCAACTGAGCCACGGGCCCATATTGCGGTTCTTCTCAAACTGCTCACCTATAATAGCACGATTGCCCGCCGGTGTCAAGACGAAAGTGTGCGGTAAGGCAGCACCGTATCGGCGCGGGGAACACCTATTTTGCCGCAGGGCATAAACTGGTATCAGGGGGGAGTCGTGTCCGCCGGCAATATGATACGCTGCTTTCCCCAAAAAAGAGAACCAAGGAGGGAACAAGATCCATGGCTGCTTTTTATAATACCGCAACCCTTTCCTACCGTGATACCTCCACCAATTCCAACACGGTGGAGGGACAGCTTGTCAAGGTGCTTTCTGCCGAAAAAAACGCCGTTCTGCCTACCTACGGCAGCAATGATACCGTCACTTATGTCATCAGTATCCGCAACAGCGGCTCTGTCGCCTATACCGGTCTCACCATCACCGATGATTTGGGCGAATACGATTTCGGAGAGCAGACGCGGGTACCGCTCACCTATGTGGAGGGCTCGGTAAGATATTACAGCAACGGCACACTGCAAACCGCCCCCACCGTCACCGGCGGCGCACCGCTTGTTATCAGCGGTGTCACCGTGCCGGCAGGCGGCAGCGCTTTGCTGCTTTACGAGGCGCAGACCAACGGCTACGCCCCGCCCGCAGCAGGCAGTAGCATCACTAATACTGCCCAAATTACCGGTGAAGGAGTAGGGACCCCCATTACTGCGCAGGCAACGGTTACAGCAGGCGAAACGCTTCGTCTGACCATCAGCAAGTGCATGAGTCCTACCAGCGTAGTGGAAAACGGCACCGTCACTTACACCTTCTATCTGCAGAACAGCGGCAATACCGCCACCGCCGACTCCGATTTCGTTGTCGTCACCGATACCTTCAATCCCGTCCTCAGCGGTCTTACCGTCACGCTCAACGGCACGCCGCTCGCTTCCGGTACCGGCTACACCTACAATGCTGCCACCGGAGAATTTGCCACCCGCACCGGTGCCATCAGCGTTCCGGCTGCCACCATGACGCAGGATTCCGAGACGGGTCAGTGGCGCGTCACCCCGGGTGTGGCAAAGCTCGTCGTTACCGGCACCGTATAAAATCTCTGCGGAGGGAGAGGTGCGGCGGCGCCCCCGGGGGGGGGGGGGGGGGGCGGGGGGGGGGCGCCGCGGGCCGCGCCGCCGGCCCGCGCCGGCGCCCCCCCCCCCCCCCCCCCCCCCC
>USBC01000061.1 GCA_900552845.1 uncultured Oscillospiraceae bacterium
CCCTGGGCACGACCCCGACGAAGCCCTATGGGGAAGCATTGGAGACGGTGTGTTCCCGCGTGTTCTCCGTGGGAGACGCAGCGAAGAGCGGCATGATCTGGGACGCAGTGCATGGAGGGTACCGCGCCGCGAGAGAACTTTGACCCAAACATTTGGACAACAAAACGCAGCCGTTTTTTCACGGCTGCGTTTTTGTATCCTTATGATCTTACCAGAGCTTCCACTCCGTCACGTCACACTGCCCTGCGCTGTCATCTCCGACCGCCAGAACCCGGCCGTCGGCACACAGTGCGACAGTATGCCGCTCCCCGGCGGCGACGGTGCGGACGTTGGTCCACGCCTCCACCTGGCACTGGCCGTGCTGGATGTCCCCGGAGGCCACTACCGTCCCGTCCTGTTTCACGGCGACGGTGTGGTAGGGGCCGACGGCCACGGCGGTGAGGTCCGTCCAGTCCAGGACACCGGGGGCAATGAAGCCGTCGGCTTGGAGCAGGCGGCCGTCCTTCCGCAGGCCCAGGCTGTGCATGTGCCCGGCAGCGATGGCGGTGATGTCCTGCCAATGCTCCACGGCGCAGGTGCCGAACATGCCCTGCCCGGCGGCGAGGACCGTTCCATCCTGGCACAGGCCCAGGGTATGGTCCATCCCGGCGTCGACGGCGGTGACGTTCGCCCACTTGCCGACCTGTGCCTTGGCGTCCCGGCCGGTGGCGAGAACGGTGCCGTCGGAGCGCAGGCCGACGGTGTGGGTCTCCCCGCAGGCCACGGCGATGAGGTTCGTCCAGCCGCTCAGGTCGCATTGCCCGAACTGGTTGTTGCCGGTAGCCAGCGCGGTGCCGTCGGCGCGGACGGCCACGGTGAAGTCTTTCCCGCAGGCCACGCCGACCACGTCAGACCAGCCGCTCACGTCGCACTGGCCGAAGTCATTGTTTCCGGTGGCCAGGACTTTGCCGTCCGCCCGGAAGGCGACGGTATGAAGCTGCCCGGCGGCGATGCCGCCCTTTTGGGCCTTGGGCCGGGAGATGGGGACGGCCCCCTCCAGCGGAACGCCGCACAGGTCACAGAATCTTGCCTGGTCCCGCAGGACAGCGCCGCAGGCCGGGCAGATTTTTTCTACTTTGGTCCCGCACATGTCACAGAACCGTGCCCCAGGGCGCAGGTCCACGCCGCAGGCTCTACACTTTACCATCGATACCATCGATCGTATCCTAACTTCGCGGTACGCGATCAGATGGCCGCGGCGATCAGGTCGCCCATCTGGGCGGTGCCGACCTGGGTGCCCTGCCCGGCGTACAGGTCAGGGGTGCGGTAGCCCTGATCCAGCACGGACTTGACGGCGTTCTCGATGGCGTCCGCCTCCGCGCCCAGACCGAAGGTGTAGCGCAGCATCATGGCGGCAGACAAGATGGTAGCCATGGGATTGGCCTTGTCCTTTCCGGCGATGTCGGGGGCGGAACCGTGGACCGGCTCATACATGCCAAAGTTCCCCTCAGCCAGGGAGGCAGAGGGCAGCATGCCGATGGAGCCGGTGATCTGGCTGGCCTCGTCGGAGAGGATATCACCGAAGATATTGCTGGTCACGATCACATCAAACTGACGGGGGTTGCGGACCAGCTGCATGGCGGCGTTGTCCACATAGAGGTTATCCAACGTGACCTTCTGGTAGCGCTTGAATTCCTCCTCTTTCTGCTCCATGCGGCGCTTTTCTACCAGCTCGCGCGCCAGCTTTTCGTCCTCAACGGCATTAAAAATATCGCCGGCGGCAGGTACTTCGGCAAGTCCGGTGATCTCCACAGGGCAGGAGGGGCCTGCCTCCTCGACCTTCTGACCCTTATCGTTGGTCATTACGCGCACGCGGCCGACCGCCGTACCGGCAATAATGGCTTCGCCGGAATGGAGGGTGCCGGTTTGAATGAGGACGGTGGCAACGGGCCCGCGGCCGGTATCCAGCTTGGCTTCGATGACGGTACCCTTTGCCATACGGTTGGGGTTGGCAGTCAGTTCCATGGTATCGGCAACCAGCAGGATCATCTCCAGCAGGTTATCCAGTCCCTTGCCGGTCTTGGCGGAGACAGGAACGCAGATGGTATCGCCGCCCCACTCCTCGGGAACCAGTTCATATTCGGTAAGCTGCTGCTTGATACGCTCGGGATTGGCTTCCGGCTTATCCATCTTATTGATGGCGACGATAATGGAAACGCCTGCCTCCTTGGCATGGTTGATCGCCTCGACCGTCTGGGGCATGATGCCGTCATCGGCGGCAACGACCAGTACGGCAATATCGGTGACCTGCGCGCCGCGGGCTCTCATTGAGGTGAAGGCGGCGTGACCTGGGGTATCCAAGAAGGTGATGGGACGGCCGTTGACCTGTACCTGATAGGCGCCGATGTGCTGGGTGATGCCGCCGGCTTCGCCGGTAACTACGCTGGTTTTGCGAATGGCATCGAGAATAGAGGTCTTGCCGTGGTCGACATGGCCCATGACCACGACGATGGGGGGACGGGGCTCCTGCGCCTCCTCCTTGTCCTCCACCTCAAACAGACGATCCTCGATGGTGACGACGACCTGCTTGGTGACCTTGGCGCCGATCTCCATGGCGACAAGAGAGGCGGTATCGAAGTCGATGACATCGCTGATGGAAGCCATGACGCCCAGACCCATCAGCTTCTTGACGATCTCGCTTGCCTGCACCTTGAGCATAAGTGCCAGTTCGCCGACGGTCATCTCCTCGGGCAGGGCGACCTCCAGCCGCTGGCGGCGCTGACGCTCCAGCTCCAGACGGCGCATCTTCTCCTCCTCACGCTCCTTGCGGCTGAGGACAGGCTTGCCACGGCGGGCGGAGCGCTGGTTGAGCTTCTGCTTTTTGGCGAAGTTATCCTTCATGTTGCCGGCAGGCGCGATCTGCTCGTAGCGCTCGTTGTATTTATCCAGATTGACCTCGCTGGTACGCATATCAACGGTGGTGCGGGTCACGGTATTGGCGGTAAAGGTATTTTCGCCCTTGGGTCCCTTCTGCTTGGGCGCCTGCTGGCGGATCTCGATGGGCTTGCGGGGGGCGGCAGGCTGCTGGGGTGCAGCGGGCTTTGCCGCCGGAGCCGCAGGCTTCTGATTCAGGTTGGGACGCAGACCGTTGCCCTGCTGGGGCCGGCTGCCATCACGGTTGTTCTCGCTCCGGCGCTCCCCCTGAGGACGGTTGCCGCCGGTGGACGCCGGACGGCTGTTTTCGGTGCGGCGGTCGCCCTGCGGACGCCCCTGATTGTTGCCGCCCTGCTGGGGACGGGCAGACTGCTGGGGGGCAGCGGGCTTCGGCGCCGGTGCGGGAGCCACAGGCTTGGGAGTTGGTCTCTCGGCGGGTTTGGGAGCGGGAGCAGCCAGCTTTTCGGCAGGCTTGGGAGCGGGAGCTGCGGGCTTTTCCGCCGGTTTTTCCTTCTTTTCACCCAGCTTGAAGTATTCACCGAAATCGGCAACGGCGTGCTGCTTCGTATAATGCTCCATTACAAAATTCAGTTCATCGCCGGAAAGCACCGTCTGGGGCTTTTTGGCTTCGCCGCCAAAGCGTTCCTGCAAAAGCGTCGTCAGCTCTTTGCCGTTTATATTCAGGTCCTTGGCGACCTCGTTCAGTTTCACTTTCTCGATCATCTATCCAAATCCTCCTCTTCGTCACTTAAAGTTGCCCGAATCCCACAGGCGAAGTTTTCATCGCAGACCGCTATGATGCCGGCGGCTTTGCCGGTCACCTCCGAAAGGGTCTGCATCGTACAGGGAAGGGAGCGTACCGGTGTTTCCTCCGGCAGCCTGTTCCTTAAACGCTCGGCGCTGCGGAGAGAGAGATCCTCCGCCAGCAGGATAAGGGCAGCCTCGCCCCGCTCCGCTTTTTCCAGCACCGCCTCCATACCGGTACACAGTTTACCGGCGCGGCGGCACAGGGAAATCAGCCCCAGTGTCTTTTTGACAGCCGCTTCATTCATGGACGGTATTCAGCTCCTCCTCCAGTTTTGCCATCACCTCATCGGGGACGGGGCATTGGAAGGCGCGTTCCAGCCTTTTTGCCTTCTGCGCCTTGCGGAGGCACTCGGCATTGCGGCAGAGATAGGCGCCGCGCCCCGCCATTTTTCCGGTCAGATCCACATGGATCTCTCCCTGCGGGGTATGAACGACCCGCACCAGCTCTTTTTTGGGAAAATGCTCGCCGCAGCCGGCGCACATTCTTACGGGGATCTTCTTTTGCTGCACGGTGGGTGCCTCCTTTCTTTATCGGTTAGGCTTCCTCACGGGGGAGGGGCTCCTCCTCGCCGTAGAAGCCGCTTTCGGGGCGAATATCGATCTTCCAGCCGGTAAGCCGTGCGGCAAGGCGGGCGTTCTGCCCCTTGTTACCGATGGCAAGAGAAAGCTGATGATCCGGTACAGTGACACGGCAGCTATGGGTATCTTCGTCCAGTATCTCCACGCCGAGAACAGTGGCGGGAGACAGCGCCGCGGAGATATAAGCGGCGGGATCGTCGCTGTAATTGACAACATCAATCTTTTCGCCGCCCAGCTCCTCCACGATGGTATTGATGCGAGCGCCCTTGGGCCCGATGCAGGCGCCGATGGCGTCTACGTTTTCATCGCGGCTGATGACCGCCAGCTTGCTGCGGGAGCCTGCCTCGCGGGAGATGGAACGAATCTCGACGGTTCCGTCATATATTTCAGGGACATTCATCTCGAACAGCCGCTTGACCAAGCCGGGGTGGGTGCGGGAGATCATCAAGCGGGGACCCTTTTCGGTATTCTGCACATCGACCACATACACCTTGATGCGCTGTCCCTCGGTAAAGGTTTCGTCGGGGATCTGCTCGGTCTTGGGCAGTACCGCCTCGCTGTTGCCGATCTCCAGTGCAACATTGCCGCGGACGGGATCGACCCGCAGCACCTTGGCGGAGACGATATCGTGCTGGCGGCTCTCATATTCCTTGAGCAGCAGCCCCTTTTCCGCTTCACGGATTCCCTGATGAATGGAGGACTTTGCCGCCTGCGCCGCAATGCGTCCGAACTTTTTGGGGTCCAGCGGAACCTCCAGCACCTGACCGGCGGTAATGCCGGACTGATACTTGGCGGCATCTGCCGCGCTGATCTGGGTGGTGGGGTCCTCGACCTCCTCAACGACGTCCTTGCGCAGCGCTACATAAAAGCGTCCGGTCTCGGGATTGATCTCCACCACGCTGTTTTCGCTGTTGAAGGGGTCCTTTTTGATCGCCTGCGCAATGGCAGTCTGGATCTTTTCGATCATGTAATCCACCGGAATGCCCTTTTCCTTTTCCAGCAGCTTCAGGGCGTCAAAGAGGTTGAATTCCTCCTGCTGTTTCTTCTTGGCTCTTGCAGCGCTCATTTGCTTATTCCTCCACTAAAATCATTATACAAACGGATAAACGCAGTCTCGCCGCGCTCCACATTCATTTCGGTCTCCTCGTCCAAAAGCAGGGTCAGCACGCCATTGGTATAGGCGGACAAGGTGCCGATGAAGTCCCGCACGCCCTCCACCGGACGAATGAGCCGCACCAAAAGCTGCTCTCCCATCAGCGCCTCGAAGTGCCAGTCACGGGTAAGCTGCCGCTCGATGCCCGGAGAGGACACCTCCAGCGTGTAGCTGCCCTCGATGGGATCGGCGGCGTCCAGCGCCTTTTCCACGGCACGGGAAAATGCTTCGCAGGAATTGATATCAATGCCGCCCTCTTTATCAACATAGTAGCGCAGATACCAGCCGCTGCCCTCCTTTTCGTAGACGACGTCCCACAGCAGCAGCCCCATTTCATCGAGTATGGGCTGCGCCAGCTCCTCCGCGACCGCCGCGGTATTTTTTTTCGCCATCGACTTACCTCCCTTAACAGAAAGGAAAGAGCGGGTCACCCCACTCTTTCCTTTCTACTAACTATTACAAATATAACTATACCACAGGAAACGGGGCATTGCAAGCACTATTTTGCACAAAAACGGCTGTATGCCCGCAGTTCCATCGCAAAAACAGTGTTTTTTTCCATCGGTACAGCTTACTGCGCCCAATTTCCCAAAAGCTGATCGTAAACGGTGATCTGACGCCCGAACTCCTCGTAAAGCTCGTGCGCACGCTCCAGACGGTTTTCGAACAGCGCGCGGTAGTAGCGGCGGGTGACCACATAGGTGCTGAGGGAAATACGTTTGTAGTAGTAGCCGGCGGTATCCATCATATCGGCATACTCATACATGAGATCCCATAGAGCATTGATGGCATCGGTTTTCGGCTTTTCCACATTCTGCACTGCCTTCAGCTGACCGACGATCTCCTCAAGCAGTCCGCTATCCATAATGCCGGCGGCGGCAAAGCTGTCGCCCCGTTCCATTGCCGCACAGTAGGCGTCGTAATCCCTCTCGAAGCGCCGGCAGCTCTCTCCCGCCACCTCCTCGTAGCTTTCCCGAAAGCTACGGTAGTCCTCCAGCACCTCATCGAGTACGCCGAAGTAGTGATACCTGCCCAGCACCGCCAGCATTTGCTCGGAGAGCTGTGTGGGCGAGGCTTGCAGCTTTTTGAGCAGCAGCGGCGAAGCGCTCACGCCGTTCTGCAGCAGCACGGCGGCAGTCTCGGCTTTACCGGCAGCTACTGCCAGATCCAGCAGATTGCCGGTTTGGGCACTTTCGATCCCGTAGCGCCGGACCACGGCGTTGCTATCCGCCTCGGAAAGTACGGAAGCCTCCGCTTTCAGGCGGAAATGTGAAAGGTAAAGGGAAAGGCGCTCGGCATCCGCGGCGGCGGTGTAGTAATAGGCAATGGTGGGCGCCGTACAGCCGGTATCGGCTTTCTGCTGCTCCCGCGATGCCAGCAAAAGCTGCCAATCCTGCTGCTCGGTGACGGTAAGAGTGGCGGGATCGACCCAGTAGAGATTGTGGTTTTCATCGGTGGCGCCGGCTTTTGCCACTTGCTCCACCGTTTCGGCTTTGCCGCTTTGCAAAGCGGCGAACAGCAGCCCATCGCCGTTGCGGTCGGTGACGGTGATGTTTTCATCGGTAAGCAGCAGCCGGAGCGTTTCATTCTCGCCGTGGCGCGCCGCCCATAAAAGCTGCTCCGACTGTGCCCGCAGCGCCGACTGCGGCTCCAGCCAGCCCTGACACAGCA
This sequence comes from uncultured Oscillospiraceae bacterium, assembly GCA_900552845.1. GTDB lineage: Bacteria > Bacillota > Clostridia > Oscillospirales > Ruminococcaceae > Angelakisella. Next base: position 7,124 of record USBC01000061.1, read on the forward strand.
CCGTAACGACCCGCAGAAGCGGTTCCCCCTGCTGCATGGCACGCAGCCGCAGGCAAAGGGCGTGGCGCTCTCCATCGGCAAGCTGCTGCTGCAGCTCGCTGTCGGCGGCAACGGCAGTTACCGTTTTGCCGGTGGCGGGGTCGGTAAGCTGAACGGCATAGCGGGTCAGCCCCTCTGCCTCGCCGGAAAGGTAGGTCTCCGGCAGCTCGCCGCCAAGGGTCGCCCATACCCGCACGGTAAAGAGATCCTCACAGGCATCCCATTCCTCCGGCGACAGGGCATTCAAGCCGAAGGACGCCCGCAGATCCAAGAGCGGACGATCCTGCTCATTTAAGCAGAAGCAAAGGGTGACGGCTTCGCCGTTTACTGTGGCGGGCTGCAGCAGCCACCGCTGCGCCCCAATGGTCATGGCGGTGGGGTCTCCGGCGGAGACGACTGAGCCGGACAGCCCCAGCTTTTCCCACAGTACTGCGTTATCCGGATCGGCAAGCCATTCGGCGCGCTCCGTCTCTGCGGCGGCAAATACCGCAGAAAGATCATATCGGGGGGTACCGCAGGCAGTCAGCAGAACCAGCGCGACTGCCAGCAGCATCGCAATGATTTTTTTCAGCATACATTTCTCCCTTTCGGTAGGTTTTGGTCATTTTACCACAGCCTGCCGAAAAAGGCAAATCTATCCGGAGCAGGAGGTGTTCCGGGGTGGGGCTTCGCGGCGCAGTGCTTTCAGTTCCTCCTTTTGCAGAGGAGAGAGCCGAAGGCTTTCCACCGCCTTTTGAATGGTTTTTTGCCGCACCCACGGAGAGAGGCGTTCCTGCGTGAGATAGGGCAGCAGCTCCTCATAACGGAACGCCAGCGCCGTGGCAAAGTACCATGCCTGCATCATGCGCACATAGTAGTGCTCGCTTGACACCGCCGCCACCCACGCCGGATATTCGGGGGAAAAATCCTCCCTGAGATAGTGGGTCATCAGCATTTCGATGGCAAAGCGGACGGTGTAGGGACGGTCGGAGCGAAGCCATTCGGAAAGATACGGCAGCAGTCCTTTGCGGTTCTGGGCAAAGCAGGCGGGCTTAAAAAGGTCGCAGGTCGCCCAGTTATCAATTTCCGGCAAAAAGCGCTCTAACTGCGGCATCAGGACATCAAAGTCCTTTTCTCGCATCAAAAGCAGCGCATGGAGATTATTTTCCTCGTAGTAAGTATGGGGCAGATCCAGCAAAAAAAGCGCTGCCTCCGGTTTTTTTGCCAGCGCCGCTGCATAGCGGCGCAGTGCCGGCATTCGCACCCCGATAATCCGTTCCCTCTCGACGGTGGGCATGAGTGCCCCGTGAAATGCACGGTATTTTTCGTCCTGCATGGAAAATAGCGCTTCGGTGATCTGACGCATCAGGAAACCTCCCCAAACAGTAAATAAGAATAAGAAAATTTTAGCACGTTCTCCTTCGGCATACAAGCAAGTGCGGAAAAGACGGCCTGCCAAAAAGCAGACCGCCCAAAAAGAACAATATGAATGACCTATGCAAGGGCTGCGGTTTCACGACGGGGAACCAGCAGTGCCCGCATGGCATTGAGGATCGCCAGCACCAGCACGCCGACATCGGCAAAGACAGCGACCCACATATTTGCATCACCGGTGGCGCCCATGACCAGTACGATCGCCTTGACTGCCAGCGCAAAGATGACATTCTGCCAAACAATCTTCATGGTGCGGCGGGAAAGGCGTACCGCGAGCGCCAGCTTGACGGGGGCATCGTCCATCAGGACGATATCAGCTGCCTCGATGGCGGCATCGCTGCCCAAGGCGCCCATTGCCACACCGACATCGGCGCGGGCAAGGACCGGCGCATCGTTGATGCCGTCCCCGACGAACACCAGCGGAGAACCGGTTTTCAGCATTTCCTCCACCGCCGAGACCTTATCGGCGGGCAGCAGCTCGGCACGGTATTCGTCCAGCCCCAGTTCGCCGGCGACTGCCTGCGCCACAGCGGTCTTATCACCGGTAAGCATGACGGTCTTTTCGATACCATCCGCCTTGAGGGATCGGATCGCCTCCGCTGCATCGGGCTTCGGGGTATCGGCAATGACCAGATAGCCGAGATAATCCTGATCTGACGCCATGTGAATGACGGTGCCGACCTCGGTAACGGCGGCGGGAGTGACACCGATCTCGTTCATCAGACGCTCGTTACCGGCAAAGATATGTTTCCCGT
>USBC01000062.1 GCA_900552845.1 uncultured Oscillospiraceae bacterium
AGGGTCGTATCATGTGAAATAATCAGCACGCCGTCCTTTGTAATAGAAACATCGGTTTCCATCATCACATTTTGATCCACGCTGTATGCATTATAAAAAGCCTCCAGCGTGTTATCGGGGAACTCCTTGTTACCACCGCCGTGCGCGATCAAAAGCGGCAGTGCTCCCTCTTTCATCATGCGGTTGGCAATAGGATAGTTATCCCTGCGCGGGATCAGTCCCAATACTGCATAAATGATGACCAGCACCGCCAATATGATCATGAGAATTCGCCAGCCCTTTTTTACAGCTTTTTTCGCCGCACTTGCCTGCTCCATCTTCTCTGCCCCTTTCTCTCGCTGCAATGAATAATATTACTGTCATTATAACGGAGTAGGCACCTTCCGTCAAACATAAAACGAGCAATTCTCTCTTTATCCACGCCTCGGTTATGAGAAAGCTCCCCCGGCTGTATCGCCGGAGGAGCGGTCCTCTGTATTACTTTTACGCATTTGCTTTTTTAGCGCGTACACTTTCGTAAGTCTCCACGATCTCTTTTTCGGGAGCTGCAGTCGCCAGAGAGACGATCACCAGTGCGATGCACGCTGCAATAAACGCGGGCAGCAGCTCATAAATCGCCCATGCTCCGCCCATCGGGGCGATGAGGTACTTCCAAATAAATACCATTACGCCGCCGGTCAACATGCCTGCCAGTGCGCCCCATTTGTTAGAGCGCTTCCAAAACAAAGAAAACAACATTACGGGGCCAAACGCTGCGCCAAAGCCCGCCCATGCAAAGGATACCACGCGGAACACAGAACTGTTGGGATCCCATGCCAATATAATCCCGACAGCGGCAATAACCAGAACGGTCATGCGTGCTACGATCATCTCGGTTTTGTTGCTCAGCTTGATGCCAAAGACGTTTTGAGAAAGATCCTGTGAAACACTGGAGGCTGCCGTTAAAAGCTGGCTGTCTGCCGTGGACATCGTCGCCGCCAGAATACCGGAAAGAATCACGCCTGCAACAATGGCAAGCAATGTCCCATGCCGGCTCATCAAATCAGCAAGCTTGATGATAATAGTCTCGGCGTCGGAGCTGCTTGTGAGGAACGGTACTTTGCCTGCGACGGAAACGCTATACCCGATGATACCGATTGCGATTGCGATCATCATGGAAAGAACAACCCAAACCGACGCAATACGACGGGAGGTGTTCAGCTTCTTTTCTTCCTTGATCGCCATAAAGCGCAGCAGAATGTGCGGCATTCCGAAATAGCCCAGACCCCACGCTAATGTGGAAACAATGCTCAGTCCGCCAAAGGAAGCTGCACTGCCGGTAGCGGCATCATAGCCCTTGGTCATGCTCAGGTAGCCGGGCAGTGCCTGTGCATTGACTGCCACGGTCTCCAGTCCGCCTGCCTGCTCTATACCAAACACCACCACAACCACCAGTGCGATGGTCATGAAGATAGACTGAATCAGGTCGGTGAAAGAAACTGCCATAAAGCCGCCCAGCACCGTATACCCAATAACAACCACAGCACCGACAATCATTGCCGTATGATAATTTACTCCAAACAAGCTGTTGAACAGCGTACCGATCGCCTTAAAGCCGGATGCTGTGTAGGGAACGAAGAATACAAGGATCACCACTGCGGCAATAGCGGAAAGCAAGTTCTTGTGATCACCGTATCTCTTAGAAAAATACTCCGGAACGGTAATCGCACCCAGTCTGGCAGAATACCGACGCAGCCGGCGCGCCACGATCAGCCAGTTCAGATAGGTCCCCACCGCCAGTCCGATGCAGGTCCATGTAACCTCCGGCAAGCCGCAGAGATAGGCAAGCCCGGGCAGCCCCATCAAAAGGTAGCTGCTCATATCACTGGCTTCTGCGCTCATCGCAGTCACAAACGGTCCCATCTTTCGCCCGCCAAGATAAAAATCATCGCTGCTTTTACCGCTGCCTTTTTTGCCGAAGTACACCCCTATCAGTACCATAGCAAGCAGATACACCACGATCGTAATAAGAATGGTAAATTGAGAACCTGACATTTTTCGTCTCTCCTTTGGTATTTTGCTGTTAGAATGTCCGAATTATAGCACACAAATTTGTAGACGAAAATACAGAACGGCGTACAGACTTTATTCTGTACACCGATTATCATTTTATTTAATTTTGCGCTTAATCAAGCCGTTTTTATATAGACGATTTCTAAATCTCTATATAGAATATAATAAATTATTTTTTTCGAAATCCCTCCAAAAAAAGCGGCATCATAATTTGAGTGTACTGCGGCAGCGAATACTCCCCTCCGGAAAGGCACCAGTCATACATCAGTCCACGCTCAAACATGGCATATGCCTTCACAATTTCTCCTACTGTGCGTTCAGTGGTCAATTCCCCGTTCTCCTGACCCTTTGCAATAATCTGCCTCAGCAATTTATAGTAGGTGCGGTTGCGGTTCAGCAGATGCTTTTCACCTCTTGTCACCAGTTGGCTGGAAAAAAGTCGACACAGCAGCTCGATGGAAACGGTATTCTCCACCGTCACAAACAACTCATAATTCAGCCAGCACAGCAGAGCAATGCAGTCCATATCGCTATGCTCCTGCTCCATCAGCTCCTCGTAGCGCTCATCAAACAGCACCGACAGAGAGGAAAGCAGCGCGTCCTTGCCATCAAAATAATGATAGAACGAGCCCTTAGAGGTCTCCGATTCAAAAATAATGTCCTCCACCGTGGTTTCCTCATAGCCCTGCTCATAAAACAGCTTCCACGCAGCCGCTACAATGCGTCCCTTGGTATTGCGGGTATTCTTTTTGGGCATGCTTCCGCCCCCTTTCGCTTTGCGCTTATTCTACCACAGCAGGTGCTGCGTTGCCAAGCCCCCGCTGCAAAAAGCCTTAGTGCCGCACTGCCAATACCATCGCAGTATGCGGCATCGGGTGAATGGCATATTCCGGGTTTCTTTCGTTGTATTCACGGTAAAAGCGCTTCTCGATCTGTGTTTCGTCCATGTCCTCGTAGATCAGGTAGCCGTGCCGCTCCAGCATCAGTGCCAGCTCCGCCATGCTCATGCCGTCCGTCATCACCTTCTCCGCAACCGCTGCCGGCTCCTGCTGGCGGGTGTCTGTTTCGCTGTTCTTACCAAGGTCTGTAAGCTGACAGTCAAACAGCAGCGTGCTGCCCTGCGGCGTAATATTCGCCAGCTGCGCCAGCAGCTTGTCCAGCGCCTTCTGAGGCAGATAGTATGCCACGCCCGGAATCACCGTCAGGCTACGCTCCTCCGGCGCAAAGGGTGTCTGCCATAGCAGTGGTTCTATCCAGTTCTCGGCAAGGTCAGCCCCCACTCGGTACACATTCTCCGGCATCGTGATTTTCGCCTTTTCCAGCTGCCGCTCCTTGTAGGCTATCATCTCCGGCATATCCACCTCATAAATTTTTGCCTTTTCCATTTCCTCGGTCTGGCGGTAGGGCAGGCTATCCAGCCCTGCGCCCAGCAGCAGGATCTGCCGTGTGCCCATTTTCAGCTCCCGCAGCATCTCTTGCTCCCACCAGATCGCCTGCGCCAGCACTGCGGGTGCCAGCCTGCGGTTTATACCATACAGCACAGGATCCTCGCAGCCTTCCCTGCAGCCTTCACAAAACCAACTCGAATTTTTGGCAATTGATGTCCATATTTTCATGATTTCCCCGTTCAGCATCTTTCCTGCCAGCGGATCGTTGTACAGCTCGCCCCTACTCAGGAGCTTATCGCTGTGGAAATCCCTCACAAAGGCGGACATCTTTGCAGTTATACTTACTCTTTTCTCCATGTTCATCTACCTCCTGTATTCTTAATACACCAAAACGCCCCCATAGTACAAGACTTGATTTTTCTCGAATTTTGTGGTAATATAAAGATAAGAAAAGTGAAGAATTTCACCCGACAGCGGAGCTCTCCCTCCCCTGTCGGGTGTTTTTATGTCTCTATTGATCTATATTTCCCCAGCTTCTCACGGACTGTCTGCCGCAGCCCCGCAGCGTCCAGCCCCATGCGGTGCAGCAACTCTCGCCGCTTGCCGTGGTAGATCCATCGGTCTGGAAGTGCCAACACATGTACCGGTGTCCGGCTCTCCTGCTCTACGGCAAACTGCTGTAACAGGCTCCCCAGCCCACCGATCGCTGCGACCTCCTCGTACACCAGCAGCAGCTTGCCCTCCGCCAGTAGCTCGGTCATCATTTCCTCATCAAAGGGCTTCAGGAAGCGGGCATTCACCAATCCCATTTCAATACCGTCCAATGAAAGCATACGGCGTGCCTCCTGTGCCTCTCCCACGAAATCCCCATAGGTGATCACCGTCACTTCGCCCTCATACAGCCGCTCCCAGCGTCCCACCGGCAGCGGCTCCATAGAAAGGGTCTGCTCCGGCACGGTATTTTTGCTGTACCGCAGCAAGAAGGGGCTATCCATAGTAAAGCCGGTCGCAAGCAATCGGGCGCTCTCGGCGGCGTCCTTGCCCTGTGCCAGCGTAATACCGGGCAGCGGCAGCAACAGCGAAACATCAAAGATGCCCTGATGCGAAACGCCGTCCTCCCCGATGACGCCGCAGCGGTCGATGCCCACAACCACCGCGCCGCCCATGCGGGCAATATCATGGTTGATCTGGTCATATCCACGCTGTAAAAAAGTGGAGTAAATGGTCACGAAGGGCTTCATGCCGCTGAATGCCAGCGCATTTGCAAGCACCAGCGCGTGCTCCTCGGCAATGCCTGCGTCAATAAAACGCTTCGGGTATTTTTTTGCAAATTCCGTCAAATGCGCACCGGTCGTCATCGCCGGCGTTATGGCATAGATGCGCTCGTCTTTTTCCGCCAATTCCAGCAACGCCGTGCTCACCGCCTTGCCGGGCGTTGTGCCGCTCGCAGCAGATTGCCGTCCGCTCTGCGCGTCAAAGGCGCCCACGCCGTGCCACAACCCGTCTGGGTCATCAGTGCAGTAGTCGCAGCCATGTCCCTTTTCTGTAACAACATGCAAAAGAACCGGCTTTTCCGCTTCCTTCGCTACCCGCAAAAAAGCGTCCAGCTCCCCCAAATCATGTCCGTCCACAGGTCCGTAATAGGTAATACCCATTTCCTCAAACAGCGCACCATCTCGCAGATACAGCCGCTTGAGATCCTCCTTGACCTGTTCCACACCGTGTACCATGGCGTCCCCCACCACGGGAATTCGTCTCAGCGCCGCTTTGGTGCGGCTTTTGGCGCTGCGATAGCCGCGGTGGAGGCGAATGCGTTCCAATGAATTATGCAGCGCTCCTACATTGGTATTGATGCTCATGCGGTTGTCATTCAGAATAATGATCAGCGGCTTTTGGTAGTCCCCGATATGGTTGAGCGCCTCGTAGGAAAGCCCATTACCCATCGCTCCATCTCCAACCACGGCAATCACCGCATTCTTTTCGCCCTTTGCCTCCCGTGCCATGGCAAAGCCTAACGCTGCAGAAAGCGCCGTTCCCGCATGACCGCCCTCATAGCAGTCGTGGGGGCTTTCGCTGCGGCACTGGAAGCCGGAAATCCCATCGATGCAGCGCAGTGTGTCAAACTCCGCCGCCCGACCGGTCAGCAGCTTATGGGTATAGCACTGATGCCCCACATCAAAGATGATCTTATCCTCCGGGCTGTGAAAGGCTCGATGCAGCGCCACCGTCAGTTCCACCAGTCCCAAATTAGAGGAAAGGTGCCCGCCGGTGTGCGACACATTTTCTATAATAAATTCACGCAGCTCCCTGCATAGCCTTCGGAGCTGCTTCTCGTCCAGCTTTTGCAAAAAAGCAGGATCCTTGATTTCGCTTATATTCATTTACTCGGTTCCTTTTCCAAGGTAAAATTCCGCCAGCTCTCGGTCCTCCGGTGTCGTGATCTTCAGGTTGCGGTAACTGCCCATCACCAGCTTCACCCGCCGTCCGGCACGCTCCAGCAACATACAGTCATCTGTAACAGTCTCCCGCTCGGTAATTGAGCAGTGCAGCGCCAGCAGCTCTTCCCGCCGAAACGCCTGAGGAGTTTGGATCAGCCATGTTTTAGATCGTTCGGTCGTTGTCGTCACATATCCATTGCTGTCCGCCAGCTTCACAGTATCGCGGCTGGGAACTGCAACAGTCGCACCGTCCGCTTCCTCCAGCGTCGTCAGGCAGTCCGCCAGCATTGCCGCAGTCACTAAAGGGCGAGCCCCGTCATGGATCAGCACTGTCTCGCCCCGCGCTGCTTCCAATGCATTTTTCACTGAAGCCGCACGGTCTGCCCCGCCGGTCACTACCGTCACCGGCTTTTGGGGACATAGCGCCGCTGCAAGTTCCTGCAGGAGAGTCTCTTCCCCTGCTTTTGCAGCCAGCACAACTTCTTCCACCAGCGGGCATTGCAGAAACACCCGCAGACTGTACTCCAGTACCGGTCGCCCGCACAGCTTCGCCAGCGTCTTGTTCCCCCCGGTGCCGTAGCGGGTGCTGCTGCCCCCCGCCAGTATGATTCCGCTTACCATGGCTTCGCTCTCCTTTTTCCGCGGCGGTCGCTCTCCGCTTTGTCTCGGGTCGGCCTCCGCGGCTGCGCCGGTCACCCGACCCTCGCCCGCTCCGCGCGCCCGCCGCTCATATTCCCTTTTAACCCGCGCTGCGGCAATATACCGCCCAACGGGTCTGTCTCAGCCGCTCCGCTGCTGCTTTTGCCGCTGCTTCGGTAGGGTAAATGCCAAATATCGCACTGCCGCTGCCGGTCATCAGCGCCGCCAGCGCGCCGCTTTGACGCAACTCCCGGTGAATTATTTCCAACTCCGGCAGAGCGGTCACTTCCTCAAACACGTTATAAAGGCTGCTGCACAGCCCTGCAAGGTCTCCCGCCGCCAGCGCTTCGGCAGCTTTCTTTGCTGTAAATCGCTGCGACAGTCGGTCTCCCAACTCGTCAATCCTATGGTACATTACCGGCGTGGAGCAGCCCACATCGGGCTTTATCACCACAAAATGAAGCGGCAAGTGGCTTATCACCGGCTGTAATGTTTCTCCGATCCCAGTTGCCACTGCCGTCCCACCGTATACGCAAAACGGCACATCGGCGCCCAGTTCCGCTGCAAGAGAGGAAAGCCGCTCGCTTTCCAGTCCCAGTCCGTACAGCCTGTTCATGCCGCGCAGATAAGCGGCTGCGTCCGCACTGCCGCCGCCCAGCCCCGCCTCGGTGGGAACATTCTTTTCCAGCGTCACGGCAACACCCCCAAGGTTAGGGAATTCTCTCCGCAGCAGCCGGTCGGCACGAGTAATAATATTCTCCCCTGCCGGTATCTTCTCCACATCGTTCAGCGTAAAGCCGATCTCTCGCCGCTCCAGAACCAGCCGGTCGCACAGGCTGATGCTCTGGAACAGCGACTGTATAGTGTGGTAGCCGTCTGCCCGCCGTCCGGTGACCGCCAGCGTTAGGTTCAGCTTGGCGTATGCCGTCTCCTCCACTCTCTGCATGGTCAGTCCTCCACCGTCAGGATACACAGCACCGAAATGCCCAGTCCCCGTCCGCAGTCGGTCAGGCCCTCGCCGCTGGTGGCGGTAATGCCCACCTGTTGCGGCTGAATGTCCAGCAGTCCGGCAATGCTCTCCCGCATGGTGGGGATCATCGGGCTGATTTTGGGGTGCATGCACTCGATGGAAACGCTGAGGTGGGAGATTCTCCCCTCAAGCGATTTCATCGCCTCCCGCAGATACTCCGCCGAATTTGTGATCCCGCTTCGGCACATCTCATCGGCGACCACCCCCAGTATATTGCGGCAGGTGATGCCGGAAATTGCATTGGTGATGGCGTGCAGCACCACATCACCGTCGCTGTTGGCGCTCAGCCCACGTTCCTCGGGGAATACCACCCCGCCCAAGATCAGCGGCTTACCGTATTCTTTCTCAAAGCGGTGGCTGTCCTGCCCGATCGCTGCCCTCATGCCGTCACCTCGTTTTCTGTATCCATTCTTCGGTCTGCCGCCGGATCTCGCCGTCCAGTGCCAGCACATCATCAATGCTGTTTAATTCATGCGCAGTGTGCCGCTCCAGCATCGCCTCCACCCCGTGCGGGATCTCGGTAAACCGTACCTCTCCTGCTAAAAAGCCTGCCACCAGTACCTCGTTTGCAGCATTCAGCACCACCTGCGCGCTGTGTCCTGCGCACGCGGCTTCCGTCGCCAGCCGCAGACAGGGGAATTTCTCGTAATCCGGCTTTTGGAACTGCAACGCCTTCATCGAAAAAATGTCCAGTCGGTGCGGCGCCGATATCCGTTCCGGATAGGAAAGCGCATATGCAATCGGGATTTCCATATCCGTCGGTGCAAGGTTTGCCATGATGCTGCCGTCACAGAATTCCACCATCGAGTGAACGATGCTCTGCCTGTGAATGACCACCTGCACCTTTTCCACCGGCACATCAAAGAGCCACCGTGCCTCAATAATTTCGAAGCCCTTGTTCATCATGGTGGCGCTGTCTATTGTAATTTTGGGTCCCATCTTCCATGTGGGGTGTCGCAGTGCCTCCTGCGGGGTGATATCGTCGGTAATCTCTCGCTCAAAGAACGGTCCTCCTGAGGCAGTCAGTAAAATCCGCTCGATCTCTGCATGGTTCTCACCGCGCAAGCACTGCATAATAGCACTGTGCTCGCTGTCTACGGTCAGAAGTGTGGCACTGCAATCCTTTGCCGCCTCCATCACAAGCCTGCCGCCGGTCACCAGCACTTCCTTATTGGCAAGCGCCACTGTTTTACCGTTTCGGATCATGTTCCAGGTGGGGCGAAGCCCTGCAACCCCCACCAACGCCGAAACGCCAATGTCAAAATCGGTCAGACGGCTCACCTGATCCATGCCGCCCTCACCCCAGTAAATATCCAATTGCGGGAAAAGCTCATGCAGCGTCTGGGCATCCTTTTCTTCGATGATATATACATGCCGGGGAGAAAACTCCCGGATCTGCCCAATCAGACGTTCCAGATTGCGACCCGCCGTAAGGATCGAAACCCCGAAGCGTAAACGCTCCCGATGCACTACATTCAGGGTGCTGCACCCAATGGAGCCGGTGCTGCCGAAAATGGCAAGCTCTTTCATCTTCTGTCTCCCCTTTTGTTTGCAAGCTTTTGTCTTGGTTTTTTATTGTACCACACATACTCGCTTCTGCGCAACTACGGTGTGCTTCTTCGCCCGCAGGGCAAGCCGCCTGCGGCGGCTTCGGCGCGAAGCGCCCCCCCCCACCCGCAGGGCCGGAACCCCCGAGGGGCGCATCCACCGAATAGCAAAA
>USBC01000063.1 GCA_900552845.1 uncultured Oscillospiraceae bacterium
CCGCCCGGCGGGGCGCCGGGGCGCCCGGGTGGCCGGGGGCCCACCCCCCGCGAACCCGTCCGCTGGAGGGGTTGCCCTGCGGGCGCAACGAAGATTTTGCTGAAATCTGGCAAGAGAGAAAGGGGGCGCAGCCATGCGGCGGGAGCTATGGGCAGACGGTGCAGACCTGAGCTATGAGTGGGAGAAAAAGCGGGTGAAAAACCTGAATCTGCGGGTGCATTCCGATGGGAGCATTCATGTTTCCTCAGCGGGGTGGGTGCCTGCTGCGGTGGTAGATGACTTTGTGAGGAGCCGTGTCGGCATGATACAGAAAGCGCGCCGGCGTTGGCAAAACGAGCGTCCCGGGGAGGCTCTTGCGGTAGAGGACGGCGCAGTGCTGCCCTGTATGGGACGGGCGATGACGTTGGTGCTGCAAAGGGGCAGCTCAAAGCAAGCGGCGGCGCAGGGTGACCGGCTGGTGCTGACGCTGCCCGATCCGACCGACAGGAAGGCGGCGGAACACCTTTTTGCGGGGTGGTGGCAAAAAACCTGCGAGGAGGTCTTTGCAGCGGCACTGGAGCGATGGTATCCCTGCTTTGCCCGATGGGAGATCCCGAAGCCGGTGCTGCGCCACCGCCGCATGAAAAGCCGTTGGGGAAGCTGCCAGCCCGCAACAGCGGTTATTACGATGAACGAGCGACTGCTGCACGCCCCGCCGGAGTGTACCGAGTACATCATGGTGCATGAACTGGCGCATCTGGTTCGGGCAGATCATTCGCCGGCATTTCATGCGGTCGTGACCGAGGTGATGCCGGATTGGCGGGAACGGAAAAAGCGACTGCGGGAGGCTAGAATTCCGCTGTGAGAATCGGGGAAAGCAGACGGGTCGCAGACCGCGGCGGCTTTGCCGCCGGGTCTGCGACCCATACCCTGTGGCAGGCAGAAGCCGCGAAAAGACACGAAATATAGTATAAAAAGAAGAAATAGTACAATCCGTATTGGAGAAAAAGGAAATGGCGACGCATGAATTTGGCATAATGCAGACGAAACCGGCAATGGGACAGCGGTTTGAAGAATATGAGCCGAGGAAATACCATTGTATCCGTGTGGACGATGCGCAGATAGAGCGGCTGCTGCCTGAGACGGAGGGACTGGAATTATACTGGCACACGGTAGACTGTGCCGGCAAGGGCCTTGCCGATACAGGCGTTACGCTGATACCACCGGTATCACTGCCGAAGCTGCGTGAGGCAGTGACCCGGCAGGGCGACATGGCGGAGCTGGCGGCGCTGCTGCGGCGTGCCGAGCGGGAGAATAAATGGGTGATCCACTATGGGATATAAAAAACCTGTCATGCAGGGATTTTTTGCCTAAAAAAAGGGAGCGAAGTGCCTGCTTCAGAGGGAGAAGCAGCGGCTTGACTGCGGCTGGAGGCAGAGAAAATACAGGCGGCTGAAAAACAGAAGAAGGGAACGGAATAATCATTGACACTGCCGGAGAAAGGTGCTATAAATAATAGGATTTTTGAGAAATAGCAGGAGAGAAGGGCAGAATAACGTGGAAAAATGGAAAAGCGCAGCGGCACATATCGGGGCGTACCCTGCTGCACTGATCAAATGGCTGGCGGTGGGCGGACTCATCGGCGGGATCGGCGGCGTGATCGGATCGCTGTTCCACATCGGAGTCAGCTATGCCACTCGCTGGCGGTCAGCACACCCGTGGGTGCTGTATCTGCTGCCGCTGTTGGGCTTGATCATCGTGGGGCTGTACCGTGTGACCGGGGTAGAGGGGAAGGACACCAACGCAGTGATCGAATCGGTGCACTTCGGCAAGAATGTGCCGGTACTGCTGGTGCCGGTGATCTTTCTTTCCACGGTACTGACCCATCTGGGCGGCGGAAGCGCCGGCCGTGAGGGAGCGGCGCTGCAGATCGGCGGCGGAATCGGTTTTGAGACCGGAAGGTTGCTGCGGCTGGGCGAAAAAGACTTGCCGTTGGCGACGCTGTGCGGCATGAGCGCAGTATTCTCTGCGCTGTTCGGCACGCCGCTGACCGCAACGGTATTCGCCATGGAGGTCATCAGCGTTGGAGTATTCTACTATGCCGGACTGGTTCCGTGCCTGACGGCTTCACTGGTGGGTTATCTGGTAAGCCTGCTGATGGGTGTGCCGCCCACCCGCTTTACGGTAGCCGCCCCGCTTCCGGAGGCTTGCACCATGCTGCCGGTGCTTGTTTTAGCCATTGGTTGCGCACTGGTAAGCATTCTGTTCTGCCGCGGGTTGCGGGAAACAGGGCGCATGGCGGCACGGCTGCTGCCGAACCCCTATTGGCGGGCAGCGATCGGCGGTGCACTGATCATCGGGCTGACGCTGCTGGCGGGCAGCACTGACTACAACGGTGCCGGCATGGAGCTGGTAGAGCGTGCCGTAAGCGGCGAGGCAAATGCATGGGCATGGCTTTTGAAGCTGCTGTTTACCGCTGTGACCATTGGCTTTGGCTTTAAGGGCGGTGAGGTGGTACCCTCGTTCTTTGTAGGCGCCTGCTTCGGGTGCGTGCTTGGCGGACTGCTGGGGCTGCCGGCGGGCTTCGGTGCCGCCATTGGGCTGGTGGCAGTGTTCTGCGGGGTGGTAAACTGCCCCTTCGCCTCCATTTTTTTGAGCATTGAGCTGTTTGGCGCAGGTGGGCTTTTGTATTTTGCGGTGGCGTGTGCCGTCAGCTATCTGCTTTCCGGCTACTGCGGACTTTACAGCAGCCAAACGATCCTTTATTCCAAGATGCGGGCGGAATTTATCAATATCCATACCAACGAAAATGAGGAGCATCACGGGTAAGAGAATCCCTCCCTCTGCCATATGAGAGATATGGCGGGGGAGGGGATTTTTGTGCTTTTAAGGGAGAGTGCGGGGGAGTGCGGCGCGGAGCGCTCCGGCGCAACCGGAGCCGTCGGGCACCGCCCGACGAAGCCCCACCGTGAGGTGCGGCGGCTCCGCGCCGCAGGTACTGCAGCAGGCAGAGACCGGCGGAGAAAACGGACGGAAAACCGGCGGTACGGTCATCTTGCGAAGGAACGGGGGGTGTGGTATCATAGAATGGCAGAAAACCACAGCACCAATGCCAAGGGGGACAGCAGAATGGCGAAGGAATTGACCGCCGGAGAACTGGCGGAGCGCAGCCTGATCACCAAATACCGCAAGACGATCTGGAACCGGCTTATCGGGGGCTGCAAGGATTACGAGCTGATCCAGCCGAACGACCGCATTGCCGTCTGCATCAGCGGCGGCAAAGACAGTATGCTGCTGGCAAAATGTATGCAGCATTTGCAGAAATACAGCGATTTTCCCTTTGAAGTGGAATATCTGGTGATGGACCCCGGATACAGCCCGCCCAACCGGGAACTGATCGAGCAGAATGCCCGCACATTGGAGCTGCCGATCCGCATCTTTGAAAGCCCCATCTTTGGGGTAGTGGACGAGGTGGAGGGCGGCTCGCCCTGCTACCTGTGCGCACGCATGCGGCGCGGCTATCTGTACAAGGAGGCGCAGGCACTGGGCTGCAACAAGATCGCACTGGGGCACCATTTTAATGATGTGATAGAGACAACGCTGATGAGCATGCTGTACGGCGCTGAGATCAAAACGATGCTGCCCAAGCTGCACAGCACCAATTTTGCGGGTATGGAGCTGATCCGCCCGCTGTATTTGGTGCGGGAGGAGGACATCATCAGCTGGGGTCAATATAACCATCTGCGTTTTTTGCAGTGCGCCTGCCGCTTTACCGAACGGACGGAATCCCATGAAGAGGACAGCGCTCGCCGGGAGATGAAGCAGCTGATCGCCGAGATGAAGCGGCATAATAAAAATGTGGATATCAATATTTTCCGCAGCATGCACAATGTAAACCTTGCTACAGCGGTGGGCTATCGGCTGGGCGATGACGACGAGCTGCACAGCTTTTTGGAGAAATACAACGAAAAAGAGAAAATGTAAACTCTTGTTGCGGAAATGGGAAGCAGGCGCGGTGGACACGACTGATGAGCGTTTGATAGGATAAGGGCATCAATCAAACGGAGGTACTTTATAATGAGGCTATCGGAGAAAATCGTGCAGCTGAGAAAAGAACAGGGGCTTTCCCAAGAGGAACTGGCGGAGCGGCTGGGGCTGTCTCGGCAGGCGGTTTCCCGCTGGGAGAGCAGCACGGCGCTGCCCGATGCCGGAAATCTGCTGCAGCTCAGCCGGCTTTTTGATGTGACGGCGGATTACCTGCTGGACGAGGAACGGGAAAGCCCCGAGGCGCCGACCGTCGCCAATGCCGCGAAGCCTCACCGGACAAATGGCAGACTTATCGCCGGCGGTGCGATGGCAATGTTGGGCTTTTGGGGGAATGTGATCATCTATATAGCTTCCCGGTTTGTGGAGGTGATGATCCCCCGCAAGGTGTGGAGCACCGACCACAGCACTTGGCAATACTGGTGGAACAGCAATGTGACCGGACATAGCTGGAAGTTCTTTGTGCAGAAATATGATCTGGAATGGATCGTTGCAGTGCTGACGGCACTGCTCATTGCGGGGCTGGTGCTGTTAGTACGGGAACGGAAAAAGAAGCAACAGTAAAAATTGGCGACTGCGATGGGGCAGCCGCCCCCGGCCCCCCGGGGCTTAGCCCCCCCCCGCGGGAGCAGACCCCCGCACCCCCTCCCCCCGCCCGGCGTGCCGCCGGCGGGTCATTCCCCAAGCACGAGCCAGCGTGAACCAGAAAACAGATTTGCGTTGCGAGAAAGCCAAAGGCAGAAGCGGAAAGCAAAAAGGAGGAGAATCATGACCTATGCGGAATTTGCGAAAATGCAGATAGATTTGGGAGCGCTGGGGGCAGAGGGCGGCAGGAATGCCGTGCGCTACATCTGCACACCCAAGGGTGCAAACATCTTCGGCTGGGCGGGGGTGGACGGGATCCACTTCTGTACGGTGAAGGGGTGCGGGGAGACGGTATTTTCCGTCAGCCCCATGAATATGGGGCAGGACTGCGTGCAGCCCCTCGCACGGGATACGGGCGACTTTTTGCGGCTGCTGCTTGCCTGCGGAGATACCGCCGCGTTGGAGCAGGCGTGGATGTGGACGGAAGAACAGTTTAAGGACTTCCTGCGGGAAAACCCGCCGACCGAGGAACAGCGGACAGTCATGCGGGAGATCGAGGAAAAGTGCGGGTTGACCCCGATGGAGCGCCCGTGGCAATACCTGAAAGAAGTGCGGGCGGAGACCGATTGCTCCATGCTGCGTTTTGATAAGGAATATGAGGAGCTGCTGCATCCGGCGGTGGAAACGCCGCGGGAATGGGCAGTTTATTATGAGTGCGGGTTTGGCGGGAAGCGCCCCCGGCGGCGCCCCGGCGGGGAAGTGGTATTGGGGAAAACATTTACATGGGGCGGCGAGGAATGGCTGGTCCCGGCGATGTACTGCTGCAGCGAGGGGTTGGTGCTGGATCTTTTGAAAAAGGTGCCGGTGGAGACGCTGCGCCGCTTTGCCGAAAAGTGGGGAATGGACGAAAACGGTGCGCCGCAGCGGGAGCTGACTGCGGAGGAGCAGGACGAATTAGAAGCCGAGAACCCGATGGAGGAACATTTCCGCACAAAGGTAACGGTAAATGGCAGAGAACTGCAGGTAAGCACCGGCTACGGGAGGATATACTGGTACCTCGATGACGGCTGCCGAGAGGGAGAAGCCGACGGCGTGCTGACGCACTACGGCTTGCCGCGGGACTGCGGCTGGGTCATCTGGCGGCTGTGCTGCCCGTGGGATGGCAAAAGGCTGACCCCCGAAACGCTGGAGCTGACGCTGATGGCGGAAAAGACAGCACGGGCGGGCGCTACCTTTACGGCGGAAGCGGGAAAAGAGGTGCCGCTGACCGACCCGCGCACGGGGCTGCCCCACATACTGCGGGTGATTTCCTTGAAGCAGGAAACGATGGAGCAGAACAGCCTGTTGGCAAGGGGCATGGTCTACCCACGGAAGTACACAGAGCTGCGCTATACGCTGGAGCCGCCGCTGCCGGCAGGGGACTTTACCGTGCAGGACGCCACGCCAAACGATGAGGTGCACTTTAGCTCTGCGGAGGACGGGGTTTCAATGGAGGGCAGCGCCTGCATCGGCATCATCGGTGGGGCAGACGGCCCGACAGCGGTTTTTGTCACGACGAAGGAAAAGGGCAAAGCCGCCGACGAGGTGCGGACGGCATATTCATCACTGCGATATGAACCGGCAAAAACGGTGACATGGCGGATCCGTTTTATGGAGCGCCCCAAGGAGGATATAACGGTGACACTGCTGCCGTAAACAAAACAGCATACCGGAAGATCGGCACAGCTCCGTGGGGCTGCGCCGAACTTTTATGGAAAGAAGGCCTTGGTTTTGCAGGAACAGATGAAATCAAAATGCGTATAATGAAGCGGAAGAAAGACACTTGGTGCAAAAATGACCGTCAAAATAGACAAAAAACGAGAAAAACAGGAACATTAAGCGCAAGCGCCGCATAAAAATGAATTATAGAAATAGAAAAACTTGCAAAAAGTATTTACAAACAAAAATAGTGTGCTATACTGTGAAGCATATTCCAATTGTGATACGAGGTGCAAACATTATGTCAACCGGTAAAAAGAAGCTGTCATTGGCAGGCTGGATCTTCATTGCGCTGCTTTTGGGCTGTTTGGTCGGCTGGGGGCTGATCCATGTTCCGAACGGTGCGGTATTCGCAACCAAATATATAAAGCCCATCGGCACCATCTTTGTCAATCTGCTCAAGTTCATTGTAGTGCCCATCGTGCTGTTCTCGATGGTGTGCGGCATGATCAGCATGAAGGACATTAAAAAGGTCGGCTCCATTGGCTGGAAGACCATGGTTTATTACATCGGCACCACCATTGTGGCGCTGGTGATCGGGCTGGTGCTCGCCAACCTCTTTAAGGGCGGCTTCCCGCGGCTTTCCACCGAGGGACTGGGTACTTGGGATAAAGCGACCAGCGCCGACTTTATGACTACGCTGGTAGATATTTTCCCCAGCAACATCGTTGCCCCCTTTGCCAGTGCTTCGATGCTGCAGATCATTGTCATTGCGCTGCTCATCGGTGCCGGTATCATTCTTGCCGGAGAAAAGGGCAGAGCGACCGCCGAATTGTTTGAGAGTCTGAACGAAGTGTTTATGAAGGTGATGATGTTCATCATCAAAGTCTCTCCCATCGGCGTTTTCTGCATGATGGCATGGGTGGTCGCAGCGCAGGGTCCGGAAATTCTGGGCGACCTTGCCAAGGTACTGGGCATTGCCTACCTCGGCTATATCCTGCACGCCATTATCACCTATTCTATTACCGTCAGGACGATGGGCGGCATGAGTCCCTTCAAGTTCTTCAAGGGCATGATCCCTGCGATGGTCTTTGCATTCTCCTCCACCTCCAGCGTGGCTACGCTGCCCATCAATAAGGAATGTGCCGTGAAACTGGGTGCCAGCGAGGAGATCTCCTCCTTCGTACTGCCGCTGGGCGCAACCATCAATATGGACGGTACCGCTGTTTACATGGCGGTAAACACCATCTTCCTTGCCTGCTGCTACGGCATGGAGCTGACCATCGGACAGCTTGTGATGGTTGTTGTGACCGCGACGCTTGCCTCCATCGGTACGGCGGGTGTTTCCGGCGCCGGTGTGGTAATGCTGGCAATGGTACTGACCAGTGTGGGGATCCCCGTCGAGGGTATCCTGCTCATCTACAGCATCGCCCGTCTGTTTGATATGGGTCGTACCACCATCAATATCGTAGGCGACGCCGCCTGCGCCGTCATCGTCAGCCGGCTGGAAGCCAAAAAGGAAGCCGGAAAAGCGGCGGTGAAATAACCGGCAATCTTCTCATCTTTTTCATATATCTCTTCCAAAACAAAGCCGCACGGGTCTTAACGGATCCGTGCGGCTTGCTGTTTGCCGAAAGGAAGGACATGGAAAAGAAACGATACCATCATTTGAAACGATTTGACAAAATATCCTTGCGCAGGATTGCTATTTTTTATCGGTTGTGGTAAAATTTGTTGTATAAGATGGCGAAGATGCAAGAGAAATGTCGAAACGCGGGGAAACGGGACGGAAAAACAAAAAAGACCCCGAAAAGAGGTCCTTTCATGCACACACTGTGCAGCCGGTGAGTCCCGACGAGATGAAAAAATTTTTATTTGAACTCGTAATGTAATTTCGCGGATAACCAAATATCCGCTTGTATTATAAACGATATGAGGAGGTTTGTCAACGTGGCGAGAGAAAACATCTACTATTTGGGACTGGATATCGGAACGGATTCGGTGGGATATGCAGTTACAGACGAAAATTACACCTTGAAGAAATTCAAGGGAGAGCCGATGTGGGGTGCAACGCTGTTTGAAGCAGCAAACACGGCGGCGGAGCGAAGGGGATATCGGACGGCGAGAAGAAGACTGGACCGGAAGCAGCAGCGGGTAAGCCTGCTGAATGAGCTTTTTGCGGAGGAGATCGGCAAAACGGATCCTCATTTTTTTATTCGCCGCAGGGAAAGTGCGCTTTACGGGGAGGATCCGCAGTTTGGCGTGAAGCTTTTTGACGGTGAGGGGATTACAGATAAGGAGTATCACAAAAAATATCCGACGATCCATCATCTGATTTTGGAGCTGATGAACAGCAGCGAGCCGCATGATGTGCGGCTGGTATATATGGCGTGTGCGTGGCTGGTCGCCAATCGCGGACATTTTCTGTTTGATGTTCCGGAAGACCGGGTAGCGGAGGTGCTGGATTTTAATGAGATATACCGAGACTTTTGCGAATATCTGACAGAGCAGGGCTGTGTGCTTCCATGGAGCATACAAATCAAGGCGGAAACGATCCTTGAGATTATGCAGATGGAGACGGGCGTAAAGAAAAAGAACGAGGAATTCAAAGCAAAGCTGTTTGGCGGCGGTAAGCCGAGCAAGGAAATAACGGAGGAGACGCCGTTCAGTGCGGAGGCAGTGGTGAATTTGCTGGCGGGAAGAAAGGTAAAGCCGGCAGAGCTTTTCGGTAATATGGCATATGCGGAGGTCGATTCGGTTTCTCTTACCATGAATGATGAGGAATTTGTTCGCATTGCCGCCGAGCTGGACGAGGACGGTGGGCTGCTGCGGAAGCTGCGCGCCATGAGCGACTGTGCGCAGCTCAAAAAGGCAATGAAGGACGCTGACTGTATTTCTGAGGGAAAGGTTTCAATATATGAGCAGCATAAGGCAGACCT
>USBC01000064.1 GCA_900552845.1 uncultured Oscillospiraceae bacterium
TGCAGCTTTTCAATGCGGATCTTTTCCACAATGACAGCATGTGCGTGTTCCAGCTGCCTACCGAATATTCGATCATCAAGCTTTCCACCAAGAGACTGGTGCAAAAGATGCACGACCATAATCTGGCGGTGCATTTTTGGACCATCAATGACCCGGAAGAAATGGAGTTTCTCATCGGCATCGGTGCAGACGGCATTATGACCGACTACCCGCACCGACTGGCGGAGGTTTATGCGGCATATGGCAACTGACCCAATTTGACTAAGGAAAAGCGGCAGGAAATATGCTAAGTTCCGAACAGCAATCCCACAGGAGGAAGAATACATGATTTACGGAATTATCGGTGCGCTCGATGAGGAGGTTGCACTGGTCAGGGAAAAAATGACAGCGGTGGAAGAGCATACCCTGTATGGGCGCACCTTTTATACCGGCAGCATAGGAGAGAAAAGCATTGTACTGGTGTGTTGTGGTGTGGGCAAGGTCAATGCAGCACTGTTTGCCAACGCCGTCATTCGGGAATTCCATGCTGAGGCAGTCATCAATATCGGGATCGCTGGCGCCATTGGTGCGGGCATTGGTGTGATGGACGTTGTCCTGAGTACAGAGGCGGCATTCCACGACCAGGACGAGGTCATGGTGAAGTATTACCCATACTGTAAGTCTTTCCGGGCAGATCCCACGCTGCTGGCACTGGCACAGAAAGCGTACGAAGGCGTAACACTGCACGGGAAGGTTGCCTCCGGCTTGATCATAAGCGGCGACCAATATGTTACGGACAGCGCTGTAAAGCAAAGCCTGCGGGAGCGCTTTAACCCCTGCTGCACCGAGATGGAGGGTGCTGGCATTGCCCATGCCTGCTATGTAAATAATACGCCGTTTCTCATTATCCGCACGATGTCTGACAGTGCGGACGATGAAGCAGATAACAGCTATGATAATTTCATTGATGCGGCAGCGCATCAGTCAGCTGCCATCGTGCTGAAGATGCTGGAGATGGCGAAGTAGCGAAAAAAAATAAAGTCTCAATGTTCACACGGCTTATGATTGAACATTGAGACTTTTTTATTTTTATATTTTATCCATCAATCTTGCTGCTGCCGAACGCTTGACTTTCATGGCGCCGACGGGGCAGAACTCCTGACAGCAGAAGCACTTGATGCACTTTTTGCGATTGATCCGAGGCTTGCCATCTGCCATTGTGATGACATCAGCGGGGCAGATCCGCTGACATTCGCCGCAGCCGATACATTCATTTTTGTTTACTGCAGGACGGCTGCTCATGAAGGTGCGCAGCAAACGGCTGAGTGTCTTTCCCCAGATCGCTTCATTGCCGTCCTGCTGCGCAAGACCTTGCGGATTGCGGATATTTTTGAAATCCGGAACTATGTGAGGCTGCCATGGCTCGCTGACAGTAATGTCACCAATGTCGGCTGGGCATAGCCCAAGCTCCTGTGCTGCGGCAACGGTGGGAATACAGGCGGGAGGAAAGCCGATAAGTCCTGCACATATCATATCCAGCCGATAAGGGTCGGCGGAGGCTAAAAGGCAATCGATGGGCTTTGGAGTGCCGGCGGTGGGACCATTGCCCTCCATACCAACTACGGCATCTACAATATGCAGCCGTGCAGGGCGGGCACGGTTCAAATCGACGATCATACGGGCAAAGTCCATCGGGTTGGAGTAGCGGTAGTGATATTCCGATTTGACGGCACCGGGTACTATACCGTACATGTTTTTTACGGCACAGGTCATGCCCATCATGCCGTGGGTCTTCAGCTTGCAGCAGTTAATGACGGCATCAGCTTGATCCAGATAGGCTGTGTACTTAAAATCGTGCGCCACAGCAGCCCCATCAAAATGCTGTTCCCTTACCTCAAAATTCTGATTAAGCACAGCTCCGTACTGTTCCGCTTCTACAATTCCGCTGCGTTGGTAGATCCGGTTAAGATAGGCGGCATTATACACTCCGCCGGGACTGTCTCCGATAGTAACCTCTGCGCCCCGCTCGATCAGCAGCTCGCTGAGAGCGCAAAGCAGCGCAGGGTGGGTTGTTACGGCGTCCTCCGGCGGGCGTGCGGCAACCAGATTTGCCTTAATAACGATTTTCATGTGGGGGGATACCCAATCCAATCCGCCCAGTGGCTCTAAAAGACGGCAAAGCGCCGCACGCACATGGGCGATGTCATAATCGGTGCAGCGCACCAGCGATACCTCGCAGCTCATCTTGTTCCTCCTGCATCTATATTGCTCTTATTATAGCAGAGAAAAGTGCCGGAACAAAGATAAATCTCCCTGTCTTTTGAACAGACAGGGAGAGAAATAAGCAGTTAACCTTTCTTTTCCGGAACGATAAAAATGAACGCCAGCGTGCTGATCAGCAGCAGGAACGGATAGAACAGGTAAGGTATGATCTGGAAAGCGGAAATGCTGTGGCCCAGCTCGCTTACTGCGGTGATGGCAACCAGCATCTGCGCACCATATGGGATTATCCCCTGAAATACGCAGGAAAAGGTGTCTAATATAGATGCTGCCTTGCGGTTGGTGATACCGTATTCCTCTGCCATTTCGGCGGCAATGGGGTTTGCCATGACAATGGCAACGGTATTGTTGGCAGTAGCGATATCCATAGCGCCGACCAGAAGTCCCATGCCCAGTTGCCCGCCTTTTTTCCCTCGGAAAACCTTTTTGATACCGCGCAGCAGTGCTTCAAAACCGCCGTATTCCCGAATGAGGGCACAGATGGCGGAAACCAAAATGGCAACCATCGTGGTTTCAAACATATCCTCGGCGCCGGCACCCATATTTTTCAGCAGGCTGGTTGCGGCAATTTCTCCCGATGCCAGCATAATAACGGAACCGGAAAGAATGCCGATGAGCAGCACCACAAATACATTGATGCCGATGATGCCGCCGGCAAGCACCAGAATATAGGGGATAATTTGAACAAGATTATATTCCTTGATGATGGGGAACGGCTCGATGGGCGTATTGAGGGAAATAAGGAGAATAACCGCAAGAGAGATTAAGGCAGCGGGCAATGCGATTTTAAAGTTTTCCCGGAACTTATCCTTCATCTGGCAGCCCTGACCGTTACAGGCTGCAATGGTGGTATCGCTGATAAAGGAGAGATTATCGCCGAACATGGCGCCGCCGATGACCGATGCCACGCAGAACGGCATCGGGAAGCCGGTTGCCACAGCCAAAGGTGCAGCAATGGGAGTAATGAGGGTGATAGTGCCTACCGACGTACCCATTGCCAACGAGACAAAGCAGCTTACCACAAACAAAATGACAACGGAAAACTGGGAAGGAACATGCGAGAGCAGAAGATAAGCGACGCTTTCGGCGCTGCTGCGCCCCACCACCCCGACAAAGATGCCTGCCGCCATGAAAATGAGAATCATAGTGACGATGTTTTTGTCGCCAATACCGCGTCCCATCAGCTCCAGCTTGGCATCAAAATTCAGAGAACGATTTTGCAGGCATGCTACCAGCAGAGCGATGAGAAACGCTACGACGATGGGAATATTATAAAACCCCATATTAATATCCAGACCATATTCAAACAAAAGACCAAGCCCAAGATAGATAACCAGAAACACCCCGATGGGCAGCAGGGCTATGGGATTGCTTTTTTTCATTTTTTCCTCCTCGTTGAACAGATGCAGATTTGCGTCATGCAATAAAACACTCCCGCCCTTTGCATAAGGACGAGAGTGTGCGTGAAAGGGGAACGGCAGCATTTTCGCATTTACGCTTTACTGCAATAAAGAATACCCGAAAAAATATGTTTTGTCAAGAAATCGGGAAATATCAGCGGCGCTTTGCCCATGCGGTTGGCGTCATCGCAATCAAAAGCGGATAGATTTCCAAACGTCCCAGCAGCATAGCTCCGGAAAGCACCAGCTTGGAGAACGGGGAGAAAGCAGAATAATTGCCGCTGGGAGAAATAATGCCGAAACCCGGCCCGACATTGTTAAAGCAGGTGATGACGGCGGAAAGATTAGTCGTCAGTCCGAAGGGCTCCCAACAGATAAGCAGGAAGATAACTGCGATACAAACAATATATAAAGTAAAGTAGGTGTTGCAGCTGCTGATGATCGTTTCGTCCACTTTTTTGTTTTCAAAGCGGACAACGCGGGTAGAGCGGGGGTGCAGAACATGCTGCATCTCGCGACGAATGGACTGCGCCAGCAGGATGATACGGCTGATTTTCAGCCCGCCTGCTGTGGAACCGGAGCAGCCGCCGAAGAACATCAGCACAAAGATAATGCCCTGACTGAGCGCCGGCCACAGGGTGTAATCTGCTGTGGCAAAGCCGGTGGTGGAAATGATTGCGGAAACTTGAAAGAAGGAATGACGGATCGCTTCTCCTGCGCTGTCGTACATCGGCGCGATATTAAAAGCGATAATGCCGGAGGCTACTACAATAATAGAGAGGAAGCATAGAAGCTCGTGGCTGCGCAGTGCGGTACGCCACTGTCCCATGATGATTAGGAAAAACAGACTAAAATTGATGGCAAACAGCACCATGAAAAAGGCGACAATCCATTGGCAAAGAGGAGAATACCCTGCCATACTGCTATTGAGCATTCCAAAGCCGCCCGTACCGGCGGTACTCATGGCGTGGATAATGGCGTCATAGATCGGCATGCCAGCCAGCAGAAAAGCACCAAACTCTAAAAGAGTCAAAACAATATAAATCAGATATAGGATCTTTACGCCGTCCCGTACACGGGGAACGATTTTATCCATGGTGGGACCGGGCATTTCTGCCCGAAGAATGTGCATGGTCCGGTCGGGGGCTTTGGCGGAAATAATGGTGACAAACACCAGAATCCCCATGCCTCCGATCCAGTGGGTAAAGCAGCGCCAGAACTGTATTGAGTAGCTGAGCGATTCTACATCGGTCAGCAGGGTGGCGCCGGTAGTGGTAAAGCCGCTTACTGTTTCGAAAAGAGCATCAATATAGCGCGGAATAGCACCGCTGATGGTAAAGGGCAGCGCTCCTACCAGCGATAGAGCAAGCCATGCCATTGCAACAATCACAAAGCCTTCTTTGGAAAATATGTCCGGGCGTTGCAGGGGGAACACGCGCCGAAGCAGAAAACCCAGCGCTGTTGCAATAAGAATGGCAGTTAGAAATGCCAGCGCCTGCCTGCTCTCATTAAACCCCAATGCAATGAGTAGAGGTATGATCATCATGGCGGCTTCAATATACAGCACCGTTCCGGTGGTGGAAAGTACGATTCTGTGATTCATTTTCCGCTTCCTTTTTTATGATGGTTTGGAAATTGAATTATATTATAGCACGAAGCGCCAAAACAATCAATGCACGATGGGGATTTGATATTAAAGACCGATTGGGATTTGATATTAAAGACCGGAGATAAAATAAATGTGAGGCAGAGTGTGACACAGGATTTGTCACCGGCGGCGGAATATGCTATGATAAACGAGAATGGAAAGGGGAGAAGATGCGTGGAGAAGGTGCAGAGAATTGCGGAGGAGTACCGCAGGTTATCACCCGTCGGTACAGGGATAATAGCTTTAGACGGGCGCTCGGCAGCGGGAAAAACCACTTTGGCGGGGCTGCTTGCTGCTGCCCTTAACGGTGCGGTGGTGCATACCGACGATTTTTTTCTCCCACCGGAGCTGCGCACCGCCCAACGGCTGGCTGCCCCCGGGGGCAATGTCCACATAGAGCGCTTCGCTGAGGAGGTGCTGCCCTACCTTCGGCAGGGGAAACCATTTTGCTACCGCCGTTTTGATTGTCATGCGATGGACTATGCCGATGAGATGGTGGTTCCGGCGGCGCCGGTTATCATTGTGGAAGGCGCTTATAGCTGTCACCCGCTCTTTGGACATTATGCCGATTTAACCGTTTTCTGCGATATTGATCCGCAAGAGCAGGAGAGGCGAATTCGCAGCCGCAACGGGGAAGCCGGCTGGCAGATATTTAGAGAACGATGGATCCCTTTAGAGGAAAGCTATTTGAGGGAATACCGGATTAAAGAAAACGCCGACCTTGTTGTGTGAAAAAGGTGTGGAAATAGGAAGGAAACGGAGGAATTGGTTGCAATTTACGTGTGCTTTAGTATATAATTTAAGTGCATTTGCGGGCAAGGCCCGAAAATAAAAGGAGGTAATCCCTATGTCGAAATACATTCTAAGCTGCTGTTCCACCGCAGACCTGTCCCTTGAATATATGAAAAGCCGCGATGTAAAATACGTCTGCTTCCACTACTTCATCAACGATAAGGAATATATCGACGACCTCGGTCAGACCATGTCGCTCCCCGAGTTCTACCGCATGATGGATGAGGACGACATCATGACAAGAACGAGCCAGATCAACGTCACCGAGTATACCGAATATTTTGACAAGATGCTCGCCGAGGGCAACGACATTCTTCACCTGACCCTCTCGAGCGGTATTTCGGGCACGGTTAACTCCGCACGTCTCGCCGCAGAGGAGCTGCACAAGAAGTACCCCGAACGCAAGCTCATAGTTATCGACACCCTCTGCGCTTCGTCCGGTTACGGTCTGCTTGTAGACAAGGCTGCCGACCTGCGCGACAGCGGTATGAGCATCGACGACGCGGCGGAATGGATTGAAAAGAACAAGCTCCGCGTAAACCACTGGTTCTACTCCACTACGCTTAAATTCTATATCAGAGGCGGAAGAGTTTCTAAACCCGCAGGCTTTATCGGCGGTCTGCTCGGAATCTGCCCGCTGCTCCATGTCGATGATAAGGGTAAACTCATCCCGATGGAGAAAATACGCACAAAGCAGAAGACAATGGAGGCTGCCTTCGGAAAGATGGTGGCTATGTGTCAGGACGGCGACGACTACTCCGAGAAATGCTTCATCAGCCAGTCTAACGCAAAAGAAGACGCTCAGGCACTCGCAGCGCTTATCGAGCAGCACTTTCCCAAGCTGAACGGAAAGGTACATATCTTTGATATCGGTACGGTCATCGGAAGCCACTCGGGTCCCGGTACCATCGCCCTGTTCTTCTGGGGTAAAGACGCGAGATAAACACTGCATCTTTCGCATGAGGAATAGGTGTGCGTAACATACGCCTGACAGCAAGTCCCGACACTATCGCACTGTTCTTCCTGGGTAAGGATGCAAGATAACCGCCGCACCATCGTGCAAACAGCGCATAACGGTGGGCTGCACAGCACCGTGCAGCGCATGTCGGCACGCACCAAATACGACTACAGCAAAAAGGCGCGACTGCACGACGGCGAACACCGAATAGCTGCGGCACATATATATAAATAACGGCAGGGAGTGACATCATTCACCCCCTGCCGCATTTGTTTAGGCAAAAGCACCGTTATTTCGTCGAGCCGCAACCGCTGCAGAATGTGCCCGTATTCGCCATACCGCAGAACTTGCAGGTCCAGGATTCAGCCTTACTCTCGCCCTCTCCGACGGTGCCGCGGGCATAGTCGGCGGACATAGGCTTCTTTTCGGTCTCAGCGCTCTCGTTTTTCTTTTCGCCGCCGCAGCAACAGCAGCACTTTTTATCCTCTTCCATGTTACACTCTCCTTTTTTACTGTTATGTCGTTTCCGTCGCGCCGTCGGCGCACAAAACGCGCAAATACGATGCTATGATATCACACGGCGGCGGGCTTGTCAAGCCATCATTCCCCTACATCCCCCCGCGCAGCGTGTCGCGATGCGCCTAAAACCTCATAAATGTCGATCCGTGTCGTATAATATTGCGTATTTTATTATACATTATCTGCGGTTTGTGTTACTTATTCTACGTTATAAGTTTGCCAGTCTTCTGATATTGCATATTAGGTCTTTTCTTTTTTAGCAAAATATATTATAATATGCAGGAGTGGGAAATGTTTGTCTGCACATAATCGCGCGTCATACATATTCCGATAGAACGGCTATGACGGGCAGAGCTGCGCAGCACGCGCACCGCCGCATACCGGACGGCAGACAGCGGGCATCGCCCGTCGCTCCACCTATGATATGTAAACTGTAAAGGTATATGGTGATAAGATGGAAAAGAACTATATAGACGGATCTACCTTCGCCGATATGATTGTCTCCGGCGCAGCTAACCTCTCTTCTAACAAAACGGCGGTAAACGACCTCAACGTGTTCCCTATCCCCGACGGCGATACGGGCGACAATATGTTTATGACCATCGAGTCGGGCGCGCGCATGCTGCGTGACAGCGAGTCCGATTCGCTCTCTGAGGCATCATCGGTCGCGTCGCGCGGTATGCTGCTCGGCGCGCGCGGAAACTCGGGCGTTATCCTCTCACGCATTTTCAGCGGTATCTCTAAGGGGCTCGAGGATAAGCCAAGCGCCGATGTTCGCGTTCTGCATCTCGCTATGGAGCGCGGCATACAGGAGTCGTATTCGGCGGTTCCCGTACCCGTTGAGGGCACAATACTCACCGTCTACCGCGACGCGGTCAAATACGCAGGTGACCGCATCGACGAGAACAGCACACTCGACAGCTACTTCCGCGATTTCAATACCGAGCTGCGCCGTTCGCTCGAGCACACACCCGAGCAGCTCGACGTCCTCAGGGAAGCGGGCGTTGTCGATTCTGGCGGAGCGGGTCTTGTCTACATATTTGACGGCATGCTCGCTGCACTCGAGGGCACGGGAAAGCAGCTTGCGGAGAACGCAACCGCCGCAAGCGCACCGCGCATCGACCTCTCGCTCTTTACCGAGGATTCCGAGCTAACATTCGGCTACTGCACCGAGTTTCTGCTCCGTCTGCAGCATAAAAAGACAGATATCGACAGCTTTGATATTGATGAATTCATCCGCGGGCTCTCCGAGCTCGGCGATTCGGTCGTTGCCTTCCGCGACGGCTCTATAGTAAAGGTACATGTACACTCGCTCACCCCGGGCAAGGTGCTCGATTACGGTCAGCGCTTCGGCGAATTTCTCACGCTCAAGGTCGAGAACATGACGCTGCAGCACTCCTCAAAGGAGCACGGCGAGCATAAGCACGAGGAAGCAAAGCCCGCCGAGGCTGCGGAGACCGCTACCGCAAAGCGCGCAAATACAGCGACCGCAGAGTCAGCGCCCGTGACCGCAGAGGCGACCCCCGCACCCACCGCGCCGCGCAAGCACTATGCGACCGTAGCGGTAGCGGCGGGAAAAGGTCTCATCTCCGCCTTTTATGAGCTCGGCGCAGACAAGGTCATAT
>USBC01000065.1 GCA_900552845.1 uncultured Oscillospiraceae bacterium
GGCTTGGTGGGCTGTTATCTCACCAACTACCTAATCGGACGCGAGCCCATCTTTCAGCGATAAATCTTTGATGGCAAGGAGATGCCTCCTCGCCATGTCATGCGGTATTAGCGTCCGTTTCCAAACGTTATTCCACTCTGAAAGGCAGGTTACTCACGTGTTACTCACCCGTCCGCCACTGAGCTATCTATCCAGCAAGCTTTCAACATAGCTCCGTTCGACTTGCATGTGTTAGGCGCGCCGCCAGCGTTCGTCCTGAGCCAGGATCAAACTCTTAGTAAAAATGGTATTATAACAGCTTTCGCTGCTCTAATCTTTTTTGAGTTTGAAACTTTTACTCCAAACGAAATCACTTGCGTTTGTAAAGTACTTTAAGCTTCAAAGAAATTAACTTGATTCTTTGCAATCGTTACGATTGTTTTTGCTTATCATGTTGTTCAATTTTCAAGGTCCTGTTCGTTCTCTTCTCTCGAAGTGAACTCGTTTATTATATCACATCGTTTTGAGCTTGTCAAGCACTTTTTTCAGAAAGTTTTAAGTTTCTTTCCTGTCTCTACAGTCCGAAACACTTGATTTTTGGCTTAAACATCAGGTTTTTTGAACCCGTGTGATTCACTGTCTCGCTGACAGCTCATATATAATATCATGCCATTCACTTTTTGTCAACACCTTTTCGGGCCAAAAAACGCATTTTTTTGAAGTTTTTTCATTTTTTCTTCTGCTATTTCGTTTTTTGGGCTTAACTACGCCATTTTTTGCTCTTTGTTTTTTCAAGTTTTTTGTCCTTTTATGCCTCTTTTCCGGAAGTTTTCACTTCGAAAGGGATTTTTCTCTTTTTCTCTTTACTTTTCCGGCCATTCTGTGTTATAATGATGGAGTTGCAAATACAATATGTGCCCGTAGCTCAGTTGGATAGAGTGTCAGACTCCGACTCTGAAGGTCGTGCGTTCGAATCGCATCGGGCATACCACCCCCCATCGCAAAAATTGCGGTGGGGGTTTCCTTTCGCTTCAGCGCATCACCGAGTGCCTGCGCAACGGGCATCGACTGTACCGAGATCATTCCTTCACTCACATCTCTCCCATTATTCCGATAAGCATCAAAAAAGTCTTTACTTATCTCATTTATCATTGTATAATTTAATCAGAAAGGCAAATCCATCATATTTTATTAAATATCAGGCAAAACCGTCGAAAGGCGGCGACGCAAAGTCACGTGTCTAAGCGGGAATCCCGTATGATTGACTGACCGCACTCTTAATTTCCTAAGAATGCGGTCGTTTTTTTATAAAGTGAGGTGGCAAACGGTGAATCAGGTCTTTCGTGAGGAAAAGAAATATCTCATATCGCTGCCGGAGGCGCTGCAAATAAGTCACCGTCTTGCGCAGGTCATGCATGAGGATCCGCATAACGGCATCGGCGGTTATCCGGTTCGCTCCCTATACTTTGATACGCTTGACGACCGGGACTTTCGTGAAAAGTCTGCGGGCGTGGAGCTTCGACGCAAGCTGCGGCTGCGCTGCTATAGCCCGGCGGCAGACTTTGCCATGCTGGAGATGAAGCAGAAGCAGGGCGCAAACCAGCTCAAGCGTTCTCTGCGTATGCCGAGAGAGGAGGCTGAGCTCCTCCTGCATGGCGACTATACACCGCTGCTGGGTCACTCCGAAGCCTTTGCAGCCGAATGTTATGCCATGATGCACAGTCATTGCTACCGCCCGAAGGCCATTGTAGAGTATAACCGCAAAGCCTTCATCGCCAAGGAGAACAAAATCCGCATCACCTTTGACAGCCGCATTGCCGCCACCGAAAGCTGCTTTGATCTTTTTTCTCCGCGGCTGAATATGAATCCCGTGCTTGATCCGTACTGTGTGGTGCTTGAAGTCAAGTATAACGGCTTCCTTCTCAGCTATCTGCGGGAGCTGATCAACAATGTGGATCGCAGCGAGCTTTCCGTCAGTAAATATGTGCTTGCCCGGCAAAACGGGCACCAGACAAAACCCTAACATAATAGGAGGAGATCGTCATGAGACAACAGATCCTGAACCTTTTTACTACGCCCCGCGATATGTCATGGGAGGAGATCCTGCTCAATATTGTGCTTGCTGCCGTGCTGGGCTTCTTCATCTTCCTGTCTTACGCCATCTCCCACCGCGGGACAATCTACAGCCGCAAATTCAATGCCTCGCTCGTCATTCTTGCGGTGCTTACCGGAACCGTGATGACGGTCATCGGCAATAACATTGCTCTGTCTCTCGGCATGGTCGGCGCACTATCCATCGTCCGCTTCCGCACTGCCATCAAGGATTCGCGGGACACCGTATATATCTTCTGGTCTATTATCGTCGGCATCTGCTGCGGCGTAGGCGACTACGCCGTGGCGTGCATCGGCAGTGCCGTAACCTTTGCGGTGATCTTGCTGCTGGGCTGCATCAAAAGTGATGACCGTATGCTGCTTATCGTCCGTGCGCACCGCAGCAAGCAGGAGCCGATCAAGGCGCAGGTCTACAAGCTCTTCCGTGCCAAAGCCATGCTGCGTGTGGAAAACACAACCGAGGATTATGTGGAGCTGATTTACGAATTGACGCGAAAGCTTTTGCGCCGCGCGGAGCAGACTACGCCGGATATTTCCGGCAGCCTCTATGCGTTAGGGAATATTGACTATGTAAATCTCGTTATGCAAAACGACGAGGTATCCAACTGATCGAAGCAAAAACAAGCGGGAAAGGGGGACGACATGAAGTACAAATGGATTGCTGTTTCGGCAGGCGTTCTGCTGCTCGTCCTCTCCGCAACCAACCTTTCGGCGGTACTCACCGATGAGCACCTGCGCTATCACCAGCATGAGCAGCGCCCTGCCTATACCCCCTGCGCCGATCACGGCGATGAAACGCTCTGCTCCCATCTGCCGCTTGTTCTCATCAATACCGGCGGTGAAGCGATCCCCGGCGTTCCCATTCCGGACGGCGACGGCGACCGGCAGGACGACTCCTTTACCACCACCGCCGACGGCGGCACGCTGCTGCGTGCATCAATCGCAGTCGTGGACCATGTTAATGGAAACAACCACCCCGCCGATCCGCCCACACTGGAAAGCACCATTGATATTCGCGTGCGCGGCAATTCCTCACGCTATTTTGATAAGCACAGCTATCTTATCAAGACGCTGACCGATAACGGTGCGTCCTCGCGCGATGTCGCCATGCTGGGAATGCAGGAATTTGATGAGTGGGCGCTGTATGGGCCGTATCTTGATAAGTCCCTCATTCGTAATTATATGTGGTACAACCTTGCGGGCGAGCTGATGGACTATGCGCCGAATGTGCGGTTTTGTGAGGTTCTGCTCAACGGGGAATATCAGGGGCTTTATGTCATGACGGAGACGATCAGCTCCGCCGTTGATGCCCGTCTGAAGCTCACCGAGCCTTCAAAGGATACCATACAGACAAGCTACGCCCTGCGTCTTGACCGCGGCAGCGGCAACGATGTGCGGAACATCGAAACCTTTTCCCAGTATGCGCTGCGCAATCTGCAGGATATAGACATCGTTTATCCGGGCACCAAATGGCTCACGCCGGAACGCACGGCATGGATCGCACAGGATTTTTCTGACTTTGAAAAGACGCTTTATTCCTATGACTATGACACCGAGCCGTATGCCTGGTGGGAGCAGGCGGATCTCAATTCCTTCGCAGATTACTTTATTCTCAATGAGTTCACCTGCAACTATGACGCCGGCTGGCTCTCCACCTATGTTTATAAAGATGTATGCGGAAAGTACAAAATGTGCATCTGGGACTTTAACTCCGCCTGTGATAACTACAGCCACCCCGTCGCCGAGCCGCAGCATTTTGAGCTGCAGTACAATGTCTGGTACTATATGCTCAGCAAGGACGAGCGCTTTATCAACGCCATGATCGACCGCTACCGCTCACTGCGGCAGGGAATTCTGAGCGATGAGTTCCTAAGCGAATATATGGACTCCGTTATTGAGTGGCTCGGCCCCGCCGTCGACCGCAATTTCTCCGTCTGGGGCTACACGCTGGAAAAGGATATGATCTCTCCCGCATGGCGCAACCCCCGCACCAATGCCGGCGCCGTCCGACAGATGAAACGGTTCTGCACCGAGCGCGGCGCTTGGATGGACGAACATATCGACATTCTGCGTCAGTACTGTCACGAATCCAAAATTAAAAAATTCAATCATTAAGGGAGGAGGGCGGAGCCATGAAAAAGTTCATTATCGTTCTCTCCGCCCTGATTCTGACCTACCTTGCCTATGATGCGGCGCGTTACTATTTGGGGTGGTACATTGATCTGCGCCCCAATGAGCCGGTTTCGACTTTTATGAGCACAGATGAACAAAACCTTTATCTGGATCGCGGCGACGGTCCGGAGCCGTTTACCGTCAAGGGGGTCAATCTCGGCGTGGGAATCCCCGGCGAATGGGCTACCGACTATGCCATCGACAAGGAAACCTATCTGCGCTGGTTTGCCCTCATGCAGGAGATGGGCGCCAACACCGTTCGTGTCTACATTACGCTTCACGATGACTTCTACAACGCCTTTTATGAGTATAATACGGCACGAGAGGCGGCGGGCTTAGAACCGCTTTGGCTTCTTCATGGTGTATGGGTCAACGACTATGTGCAGAATTCCCACCGCGATGCCTACGATAAGGACTTTTTGAACACCTTTATTGATGACGGGCGCACCCTGGTCGATGTGCTGCACGGCAATAAAAAGATCGCCCTCGGGCGGGGCACCGGCTCCGGCTTTTACAATAAGGACGTTTCCCGCTGGGTCATCGGCTATATCCTCGGCGTGGAGTGGGAGGATGTGACCGTCACCTACACCGACCATAAGTATCCCGATCAGACCCCCTATCGGGGAACCTATCTCTCCGCAACGGAGGACGCCTCCGCCTTTGAGTCCATGCTTGCTCAGGTAGGCGACCGGATCATTGAATACGAAAGCCGCCGCTATAAAAGTCAGCGTCCGGTCGCCTTTTCCAACTGGCCCACCACCGATCCCTTTCTCTATCCGGAGGACATCACGACCTTCTTTATGAAATGCGCGCAGGTCGATGTCGAGCATATCCGCGCGGAGGACGCCTTCCTTCCCGGTATGTTTGTCTCCTATCATGTCTATCCCTACTATCCCGATTATCTCAACTATGTCCTCAACCGCACCGAAATGGACCGCAAGCCCGTATGGGACGGCAAAGCCGTTATTTCCCGCGTGGAAACCGGTGCAGGCACCCCCATCAGCGATGTGCTTCTGCAGTCGGATTTTTATGATGAGACCGGTGCGGTCAATACCTACCTTGCCTATCTTCGTGCGCTGCGGCGACACCACACCATGCCTGTTGTCATCTCCGAATTCGGTGTATCCACCGGGCGCGGCATGGCGCAGAAGGATCAAAACACCGGTCGCCATCAGGGACATATGTCCGAGCAGGAGCAGGGACAGGCACTGGTGGCATGCTGGAAGGACATTACCGCCGCAGGCTGTGCGGGCGGCTGTGTGTTCACATGGCAGGACGAGTGGTTCAAACGAACCTGGAACACCATGCATGCCGTAAACCTCCAGCGCACGCCGTACTGGAGCGACTATCAGACCAACGAGCAGTATTTCGGTCTTCTCTCCTTTGATCCCGGTGAGGAAAAAAGCGTGTGCTATGTGGACGGCGACCTCAGCGAATGGACAGAGGAGGATAAGCTCTTCGATACCGGCAGTCGGGCGCTTTCCATGAAGTATGATGAGCGGTTTATTTATCTGCTCGCCTACGAAAAAGGCTTCGCAGACGGCGAAAAAACACTTTACCTGCCCATAGATACAACGCCCGCAACGGGCAGCACCTACTGTGAAAACTACGATCTGCGCTTCGAACGCGCAGCAGATTTTGTGCTGACGCTTGATAAAGCGGATAACAGCCGCCTGCTGGTGCAGGAGCGCTACGAGGTGCTGCGCGCCATGTTCTACCACGAAACGCATGGCGAGGACGCCTACCTTGACCCGCCGGATATCGATACGCCGCTGTTTAAGCCCGTCAATCTGATGCTGCAGACGGCAACGCCGCTGCTGACCGGCAACTGGCAGGCAAGCGCCGAGATCTACGAAACGGGAAAGCTGACCTATGGCAACGCCAACCCTGCTGCGCCGGATTATTCCTCACTTGCCGACTTCATCTTTGCCGGCGACTATGTGGAGATCAAGCTGCCGTGGCAGCTTTTGAACTTTGCCGATCCCTCACGCATGACTATCCACGATGATTATTACGACGATAATTACGGCGTGGAGTACATTACCATTGATGCGATCTATCTCGGTCTGACCGACGGCACAGCGGAAAGTCGCGCTGCGCTCTACCCTGCGGCGCTCAAGGGCTGGGGCAACAAGGTAACCTATCACGAGCGGCTCAAGCCCTCCTATTACATCATGCAGGCGCTTTGGCGATAAGCGAATGCAAAAAGAAAGGAGAGAAAACCGGTGTTTGTTGAAATTCTGATCTATATTTATCTCGGCATCTGCGCCGGTATGATTCTTTTCAATATTGTGACGGCACTGCTTTCCCGCCGCAGGGCGCACCGGTTCCACCGCAGAAGCACCCGCTTTGAAAAGGAGATCTCCCGGGAGCTTGACCGGCTGGCGGAAACCGGTGAGGTCAGCGCGGAGCACCTGCGCCGCATGGAACGCAAGCTGCGCCGGGTGAATAATATGGTGACCTACGATCAGGCGCTTGAACGCCTGCTTCCCTGCCGTCCGGCGCTGGTGCGCGACTATCTGCTCGCCTCCAGCGGCATCGTTGTTGCACTGGCAGAGGATTACTGTCGTCGTGATGAGATCGAGTCCGCCTATTTTCCCTATCTCATCAAAAAGTACCGGCTCCTCAGCGGAGAGAGCTGTCCGGAATTAAAAGCGATGCTGCTCGATCTGCTGCACGAGCCAAGCCTTTATTGCCGCGAAAATACCATGCAGGCGATCTACACATCGGGAGATCCCGTCCTTGTGGTGCAGGCGCTGCAGATCATCAATGCCGACAGCTATTATTACAGCGGCAAGCTCCTCTCCGATGGCTTGCTGAATTACACCGGCAGCTCACAGGTGCTTGCCTATGCGCTTTGGTGCGTACTTGCAAAATTCCAGCCGTGGCTGCAGGTCGCTCTGCTTAATTATCTTCGTTTTTCCACCGATGCATACTGTGCGCAGATTCTTTCCCTTCTCAATGACCCCGCACAGGACGATGAGGTTCGCTTTGCCTGCCTGCGCTATTTGGGGCACTATCCCTATCCTCCCGCCTGCTCCAGTCTGCTGGGCTATGCCCGGCCGTCAAAGGATATGCGCTGGGAGTATGCCGCCATTGCGTCCTCTGCGCTGGCAGGCTATCCGGGGAGGGAAACTGCAGCGGTCCTGAAGAACAACCTCTACCACCCGAACTGGTATATTCGCTTCAATGCATCAAAAAGTCTGGAACAGCTCGGCTTCGGCTACCTTGATCTGATTGATGTGATCGAGGGCAGCGACCGGTATGCCTCCGAGATCCTGCGCTATCGCTTCGATGTGCGGGAGCTGGAGGCAAAAGGAAAGGAGGCGGCAGCATGTATGACGGTATAAAGCTGTTCCTTACGGGTGTGGGCTATTTCTTCATTGCCTACCTCATCGGCTATTCCACCTTTCTGTTCCTTTCTGTTCTCGTCGGCTCGGTCGACCTGTATAAACGCGACCGGCAGGAAAAGCTGAAAAGCATTCTGCCCACGGATTATTACCTGCCCATCAGCATTATCGTCCCCGCTCACAATGAGGAGGTCACCGTGGTGGATACGGTACGCTCGCTCCTCTCGCTGGAATACCATGTCTATGAGATCATCGTGGTGGACGACGGTTCCACCGACAAAACTGCGGAGGTGCTTGCAAAGGCGTTTGATATGCATTTGATTCACCGTCCCATTCGTCGGCGGATCAACTGCCAGCACGAGGAATATGTCTACGAAACACGCTCGCAAAAGGTGCCGCTGACGCTGATCCGCAAGAAAAACGGCGGCAAAGCGGATTCCCTGAACATGGGCATCAATGCCGCCCATTATCCCTATTTCATCTGCATGGACGCCGATTCCGTTTTGCAGTATGACTCGCTGCGCCGCATTGCCCAGCCGGTGCTGGAAAACGGCAATGTCGTGGCAGTGGGCGGTCTGGTTCGCATTTCAAACGATGTGGAGCTGGAAAAAGGGCGGGTGACCCGGTACCGTCTGCCGCGCAATATCCTTGCCTTCATGCAGGTGCTGGAATATGACCGCTCTTTTCTTGCCTCCCGCATTCTGTTCGATCATTTCAACGGATCGCTTATCATCTCCGGCGCCTTCGGTCTGTTCAAAAAGGATACCGTCATTGCGGCGGGCGGCTATGACAGCTCAACCATGGGCGAGGACATGGAGCTGGTCGTCAAGCTGCATGAGTACTGCACGCTCAATCATATTGATTATGCCATTCGCTATACCACCGATGCCGTCTGCTGGACGCAGGTGCCGGAGCGTTTGAGCGATCTGTTCAAGCAGCGCCGGCGCTGGCATTTGGGCTTGTTCCAAAGTCTGTTCAAGCACCGTGTCATGTTCTCCAACCACCGTTTCGGCGCCGTAAGCTTTATCTCCTATCTCTATTTCCTCATTTATGAGCTGCTTTCGCCGTTCATCGAGATTTTCGGTGTCTTTACCATGGCGCTTGCCTGGTGCTTCGATCTCATCAACGTGCCGTTTATGCTGCTCTTTTTCCTCATCTATGCCGTATTCGGTGCGATCCTGACGCTCACTGCCTTTTTCTCTCGTATCTATACGGCGGATCTGACGGTTTCCTTCGGCGATGGTGTCAAGGCGGTTTGCCTGTGCCTTTTTGAGCTGGTCGTGCTGCGTTTCCTTCTTGCGTGGGTTCGCAGCACCGCCTTCATTGGCTACAAAAAGAACAAACTCAACTGGGGGCGCATCGAGCGCCGTAAAATTGATCTGAAGTGATAAGGAGGGTGACTGCCTGTGCGCTCTGATTCCTTGAAAAAATGGCTCGGCGTCGTCCTGCTGCTCGGCGCTCTGTTGGGCAGCCTGCAAATTGCAAGTGCAAGAGAAACGCTCCTTATTTCCGGGAACGCCGATCTTTACCCCATCGAATCCTATAACAGTACCGAGGAGCGCTATGTGGGTCT